>CAVHVH010000231.1:0-2046 GCA_963639385.1 Oscillospiraceae bacterium | reverse complement strand
AAGTGAAGACGATTTTTTTTTGAAAATCAATAGAAAAAATCTTAACGAGGCTAAAAATAGGCTTATTATACACATTTCCCAAGAATTGTTTTTCTATCTCTCGGGCTTTTGCTAACTTTGCACTCGGAATGCAAGGCGCATTCTAAGGGGTGCTTGGACCGTTTGTTCAGGCTGAGATTATACCCATAGAACCTGAAACGGGTAATGCCGGCGCAGGGAACCTATCCCCTTGTTTTGTTTTTTTGTAAACATTTAGAACATGAAGAAGATTGTTTGCATGGTGGCCGTATGCTTGGGCATAGCCGGCACTAATGCGCAGACGGCCGACTCGCTGAAGATGCTTAATCTGCAGGAGGTGGTGGTCAAGGGCGTTCGTGCCCAAAAGAACGCACCGTTCGCGGTGGCTAATTTCAAGAAATCCGAACTCCAAAACTTCGGTAAGACGGGCAGAGAGTTGCCCTTCCTCTTTTCCAATACTCCCGGTGTGCTGGCCTGGAGCGAGAATGGTACGGGTATTGGTACAAGCCATATACGTATACGTGGTGCGGCCGATAGCCGAATAAACGTTACACTCGATGGAGTGGCTCTCAACTCGCCCGAAGACCAGTGCGTATTCTGGGCCAACATGAATTCGTATGCAGCCCTTATGGGGTCGGCACAGATACAGCGCGGTATTGGTACTTCTACCAACGGCGATGGAGCCTTTGGTGGAACCATTTCGCTGGCTACTGCCGCCCCAAGTCTTACTCCACAACTTGAGGTGAATGGCAGTTACGGAACATACAACAGTTATAATCTGGGTATGAATTTCTCTTCTGGATTGCTTTGGAATCATGTAGTTTTCAACGGTGCTTATCATGAGAGCCGTACCGACGGATACATGCACGGCACTTCTGGTCGCTCGGGCTCGTATTTGGGCGCTCTTACCTATTATGGCGATAAATTTACCCTAAGCTACAAGAATTTAGGCAACTTCGAGAAGACCGGACAGGCATGGAACGGAGCCACTGGCGGTAACGACGATGCTACCCTAATGGCCGATGGCGTGTACACCTATAAAGATATGTACAACAAGGGTCTTGGTCGTTATAACTCGCTCTACGAAGCATTGGTATTCGACGATGATGCCTACTCGTTCCCCTTGGATGCCAATGGTAAGTACAGTACGTATCGTTATAAACTAAACAATGGCCAGTACTGGGATAAGACTACCGATAATTTCTACCAAAATCATAATATCCTCTCGGCTGTTTTTACACCCTCGGCCCACTGGAGCCATAATGTGGCCCTCCACTATACTTACGGCTATGGCTACTATACTGAGTTCCGTCCCAATAACAAGTTCAGTAAATTCGGCCTTACCTATTATGATGCCCAGGGTAACTTTGTTAAGCGTTCTGACTTTATCCGCAAGAAGGGTCTTACACAGCATACCTATGGAGTGGTGTACAATGTAAACTACAAGGACGACAGTTGGGATGTGTTGGGTGGTCTTAACCTGCAACAGTTCCGTAGCAACCACTTTGGTTATCTTACCTATATAGCCAACGAGGATGCTAACGCCAAATTCCGTGGCAATGGTGACTATCAGTATTACGACTCTGACGCCCGCAAGAACGACTATTCGGCTTTTGTAAAGGCCACCCTTCATGTTAATTCAGCATGGGATATCTTTGGCGATGTGCAGTATCGCTATGTAGGATACAAGACCGACGGTCGTAACGATAAGTTCTACAAACAGAGCGATGGAACTTACAAAAACCAGTTGCTCAATATAGATAAGAGCTACAATTTTGTAAACCCCAAGGCCGGAGTAAGTTATCACAGTGACGGTCACAAGGCTTACTTCTCGGTAGCCTATGCCAGTCGTGAACCCGAGCGCAATAACTTTACCGACAATGGTAGCTATGCAGCACCCGAGGCCGAACATCTGCTCGACTTTGAACTGGGCTACAACTATTCTGCATCAAACTGGAATGCCGGCGTAAACCTCTATTATATGGACTATAAAGACCAGTTTGTACAAACTGGTGCACAGAGCGACAT
>CAVHVH010000230.1:0-2095 GCA_963639385.1 Oscillospiraceae bacterium | reverse complement strand
GGTGTATACCGCCACAATGGTCTTATCAAGGCCTCTATTATGAGCGCCACCAATGCCCATCGTCTTGGCGCCAACGAAGCACCTCCAGCAATCATCTCCAGCTTCCTTGGTCGCCAGCTTTCTGACCTGCTTGAGCATATCGTAAAGGCCGACAAAGACGACCTGTTCTCAATGAAGGGTAAGAAAGGTATGAACCTGGATATTCCCGGAATACCAGAGTTGCTTATCGACAACACCGACCGTAACCGCACATCTCCATTTGCCTTCACCGGCAACCGCTTTGAGTTCCGTGCCGTAGGTTCTGAGGCCAACTGCGCTTCGGCAATGATTGCCCTCAACGCAGCCGTAGCCGAAGCTCTGAACGAGTTTAAGGCACGCGTTGACGCACTGATAGCCAAGGGCGAAGACAAGATTAGCGCCATCATCGACGTGGTTCGCGAAGACATCAAGACCTGTCAGCCTATCCACTTCGACGGCAACGGATATTCCGACGAATGGGTAGCCGAAGCCAAGAAGCGCGGACTCGACTGCGAGACATCATGCCCCGTAATCTTCGACCGCTATCTCGACGAAACCAGTGTCAAGATGTTTGAAAGCCTCAACGTAATGAACCGCGCCGAGTTAGAAGCGCGCAACGAAGTGAAATGGGAGACCTACACCAAGAAGATACAGATTGAAGCACGCGTAATGGGCGACCTTACCCTGAACCACATCATACCTGTAGCCACTCACTATCAGAGCCAGCTGCTCAAGAACGTGAAGAATATGTATGATGTATTCTCTAAGGAGGAGGCCAACCAGCTTACCGCACGCAACAAGAAGATTATCAAGGAGATTGCCGAGCGCACCCAGACTATAGAGACTGGTGTAGAAGAACTGGTTAACGCCCGTAAGGTAGCCAACAAGATAACCGACGAGCGCACTAAAGCCGTGGCTTACCATGACACCGTGGCTCCCAAGATGGAGGAGATACGCTATCAGATAGACAAACTGGAACTGGTAGTGAGCGACGAACTTTGGACACTACCCAAGTACCGCGAAATGCTCTTCATAAGATAACACACCAAATTTGGCAATATAAAAGAAAGCAGACTGGAAAGGCGGACACCAACTCCCCTTCTCCAGTCTGCTTTCTTTTATCACACTATAAGTTATACTCTACATACCAGGTTCACCGTGCATCAAAGGTACCACCTTTTGGTGTTGCAGATTAAGTAATTTATTTGTGGAACGGGAAACCTCATCACGCGTAGCCTCAGCCCTGTCTGTATAACGCATACATCCCTTTACTTTATTCATAATGGCGTTACGCTCTACATAGCCCTTATCGGTAAACAATAGCTTCAGAAATATAGGAGTACGACCCGCCTTGGCCATATATACAGCCACGCAGTGCGTATAACGCTTTACAAGGGGTTTAGCCTGAGGAAAATCAACAATATATACCGTATCGGCATTTCCCCATTGCTTTGCTTCGGCATCCACCAGTTGCACTACACTTTCGGCCACGTTATCAACCTTGGCCATACTACATTCAGAGAGATACTGGGTACGACAGAGAGCAAACGGATGTTCGGCATCTTTCTTGGCAAATATAAGATAAGGATACAGAAGCATACACTCCTGGTCTTTACACATTGCGGTAGCACAATAGAGATAACTACTATGGTTGTCTACTGCACGCTCACCCCACATAAGGTTAGGCGCATACTGCATCATGGTCACTATATCCTGGCCCTCAACAAAACCTTCTGGGATTATGGTAGAAATACCATACAAGCTATCATTATATTCTGCTACATGGCGAAACCATTGGCCATTATATCCTCTCGCTTCTGTTAGAAGTACAGAACCGCACAACAAAAGAAAAACAAATATCCGCTTCATCATTATTTGATTTTAAGGGTTAATAATTAGGTTTACATTTTGCAAATGTACATAATTTAAGTTACCCCCCCCGCAAAATGTCACGTTAAACTTTCTTAATGAAAAGTCAAAATTAAGGGCAGTTTTTGCAAGCAAAAGGGTCGTCGGTGAAATCGACGCGATTCTCGTGATGCTTATTTTTATCATAAAGTTATGGTTTACGGAGCTA
>CAVHVH010000229.1:0-2123 GCA_963639385.1 Oscillospiraceae bacterium | reverse complement strand
CAAATGCTTAAAAATATCGCTTAAAAAGCTTGCATATAAACATAGGATGCCCAGGTCACGGAGCGGAGCGACGCGGCCTGGGTTAAACACCCAATCTACCTCCGCGGGCTGAAAGCCCACCACATGCGCCAAGACAAACTCTTATGCGGTTGATGTGGTGGGCTTTCAGCCCGCAATATTACCGAGAATATATACCCAGGCCGCGTCACTTCGTTCCGTGACCTGGGCTTACGGGTGGTGGCCTTTCAGGCCGCTCGTCGCGCACTATCATCTGCTGAAAAGAAGCATTGTTTAGGTCTAAACGAGGATTTATGTGAACATCTGGTTATAGGCCAGATTTCCGCTGGGTTTACAACGCACAATTCTTAATCCGAAACTAAAAAAATGCTTGCCCAATTATAATCAACCATAGAACCAAAATGCGCCTGATGTTTCTTGCATCATGGCGCATTTTCCTTTTGTTATGTATCACCCAAAAGGATGATATTTTGTGTCTTACGCGTATTTTTATTGACGAATCCTTGTTGGCGCAATATGAATACCTCTATCTTTGTCAGTGAATAACAAATGAATTGCCATGAACTCCAAAATTGATTGCCGGATGTGACATCCTTGTTGATTGCAAAGTTTGGAACCTTGCAGCGCTTGGAAAAAATGCGATTCTCGTCATAGTCTATTTGACGCTTCATTTTACGAACAATCCATAAAATTTCTAATAACCAAAAAATTAAAAACATCATGAGAAAATTAGTACGTCTTACGGTTGCTCAGCTTCTGGCTGATTCAACCTACAGCAAGATTTCTTCAGAAGAGATGCGCTTTTACACAGGCGGTGACGGAGTGCTGACTGATGAAGAATGGAAAAATGGAGGCTATGGTCAAAAGAACAATTGTCTTTATGACTGCATCTCCTACATGGGTCGCCAATATGGCTATGACCAAAGGCCTGAATGGTACTGTGGCGATTACGGAAAGGGCTATAACGACCCTAACGATGATTGGTACGGTTCGGGTTGTGACAAAGACATGATTTATGGTCCGGACATGTACCTAAACGGTCAACCCAGCGAGAATATCTACAAGTATATGTCCACTTATTTCGATACCGAAGGTAGCGGCTGGGTAACGGAAAGCGATACACAGAATGTTTTCCAAGGAGCAAGCGACAGCCAGCAAGTGCTTGGTATGTTCCGAGTTACCGGTGAAGACGGACTAGTCGGATATCATGCCGTAGTTCTTCAATCGTATGCAAATGGAAAATATACCTATTACGATCCGTCAACAAATAAGTATGGAACCATAGACAAAGACAGCGTCGTAGGTTCAATAGTAACATCTGGAAGCAGAAAAAATCAGTAAAGTCATGAAAAAAATAGTTCTTTGTACTCTGTTGTCTTTATGTTCGTCGCATATATTTGCTCAAGAACTGAGACGTACCCCTGTAGATAACAACGTTAGCCGTCAAATAACAGATAAAGATTTCAACGACCTGCGTCTCCTCGTTGTAGGAAAGGACAATGTCATGATTGGCGATCTCATCTGTTTTGATGGAAATTGGTATCCTGCAGAACTAAAGTTCATTTATCCTCAGAACGGGGAATCGTTTGTTATTCGCGACATCAATGAAAAGCACGATTCCTTAGTTGTAGCTCCTCACAAATACATCAAGCCTTTGGTGGTTGGCGGTTTTGAGTACGATCGCGTAGTGCGCATGGTTTATCCGATGGACGTGGAATGGCTTCCGCTTACAGAGGTGGCTAAGGCTTATGGCCACAATGTGAAAGGCGATGTGCTGTATATGATCAACGATCGTATCATATCCCGTGGCGTACCCGGCTATAAGCTCCAAAAAGATTTCATTCTTCGCGTAGAGGTGGAATCGTCAAAGGATATACCTACTCTTTCGAAAAAGCAAGATTTCAGTATCGTTAGAGTCTATACGAAAACGACCCGATACGCAGAAATTGCAAAAGACGGAAGAATTCATTAACTGAAGTTTCGGTATTGGATTTTGCATCGTAAACTGAGCGGGAATCTGGCTGTAGGCCAGACACATTTCCAGCCCACGGTGTCAACCGTGGGTAATGTTGAGAGCGAGGATGCTGGGCTGTAGGCTCAGCACA
>CAVHVH010000228.1:0-2140 GCA_963639385.1 Oscillospiraceae bacterium | reverse complement strand
GTTTATTACGAGTTACACGACTTAGTGCAAATTAGAGCGGCTGCGGCGGGAGCATTTTTAATGCTATCTGTCAAATGGTGTGCAGAAAAGAAATATATCCTCCTATCAACTACATTTATTATAGCTATCCTATTTCATTATTCAAGCATTTCATTTCTTCCTTTTTTTATATTAGGGAATAAAGTTATATCAACAAAGGCAAAGATACTAATGGGGGCTATTGTTCCTATAGGATTTGTCATGTATTTTTTGCACATAGATCTGTTTTCTTTCCTGCCATCAGAATTATTTGGTGGCAAGGTCGATTTTTACAAAAGTTCTGCTGACCAAGGAACAGGGTGGGTAGAAATGGTTACTCCCTATAAGAATGTTTACTTCTTAGCAAAGAGCTTCCTTTTCTACCTGCTATTATATTTTACCGACTATTTAACTGAAAAGAATTTTTATTTCCCTATCTTGATGAAAATTGAAGCTGGAAGTTTATTCATTATGCTAAGTATGGCAACCGTACCAGTAATCGCAACACGCATAAGCGATTTATACGGGATTGTCGATGCCGTACTCTTTTCGTATTGCCTCTACATCTTTAAGCCTAAATACATAGTGCGTTTGGGTATCACATGCGTTGGATTATATATGTTAATCTATAATATGTTGGTTGCAAACTATTTTGGCTAAAACTGGCTTTTATG
This sequence comes from Oscillospiraceae bacterium, assembly GCA_963639385.1. Lineage (GTDB taxonomy): Bacteria > Bacteroidota > Bacteroidia > Bacteroidales > Bacteroidaceae > Prevotella. The sequence continues at coordinate 1,448 of CAVHVH010000228.1, read as the reverse complement.
AAAGACATCATTAAAAATGTATTAAATAGATATAACAAAAGCGAGCAAAGATCACAATTGCTTGTAAGAAACATTGCGGCCTCATTCGTTATTAAAGGATGGAGTCTCATTGTACAACTGCTGCTTGTGCCATTGGCTCTAAATTGTCTTACCATTTACGAGTATGGCTTGTGGCTCACACTTAGCTCGGTCATAACTTGGATGGACAACTTTGACATCGGGCTAAGCAATGGATTAAGGAACAAACTGGCTGAAGCGATTGCGCGCAATGACATGATGCGTGCAAAAGAACTTGTGTCTACTGCCGCGATAGTCTTATCAGCAATCGCATTGGTCTTGTTATGCGGACTCACCATTTTTGTCAATACTGCCGATATTTACCCTATGCTTAACGTTGATAGAAGCCTAATTCCTAACCTCAGATTAGTTGCCACGCTGATAGGCATAAATATAAGTTTAAGCTTTGCGGCAAAAATCATTGGTTCTTTTTTCCTTGCTTTACAGAAGCCTGCAATCAATAACCTGATGGGATCCATTGCCAGCACATTGACCCTATTCGGCTTGTGGATGCTATCAATGACAAACTGCAAAAGTTTTCTAGCTGTATGCGTCATATTTACAGCCATGCCTTTAATTGTGTATATCACATTTTCCATATATGCCTTCAAGTACAAATACAAGGAATTAAGCCCTAACATGAATTTTTTCAGAAAAGATGCCATCATGTCGCTCGTGAATCTTGGCATGAAATTCTTTGTCGGACAGATTTCAGGTATGCTGCTTATGTGTACGGCAAATATTGTAATATCAAATGCCTTGTCACCATCAGAGGTTACACCTTACCAAATAGCTTATCGCTATTTTACGATGCTAACCGTCTTTTTCACACTGGTGTCAAATCCTATGTGGAGCGCAACAACCGATGCTTACAACAGAGGCGACATCAACTGGATACGCTCCACGACAAGAAAAATGGAACTGTTGGTATGCGCCATGTTTGTGGTATTATTAGTTATGCTGATATTTTCCAATGTTTTCTATGCCATATGGACAACCGGCAAGGTTCACGTAGACATTACGCTTTCCATTTGGGTTGCAATCTATACCTTTATATTACTCACGAGTATGTGCTATAGCAACATCATATATGGTATAGGAAAAATGAACTTGACCGTAGCGACAGTCTTTGCGATGGCAATCCTTTTCATTCTATTTGCTTACCCTGTAACGACTCGCTTTGGCATTGTGGGATTGGTAGTTGTTCAATCGATAGTGACATTGGTATGCACTTTACAGAATCTAATACAATGCAAACTGCTACTCAATGGCAAGGCAAAAGGAATATTTAATAAATAAACGCAATATGAGAAAGATAAACAAAATATATTTTCTGCTCCCTGGAATGGAAATCAACAAACTTAGAGAGTGCGCACCTATTGGAGGATATA
>CAVHVH010000227.1:0-2154 GCA_963639385.1 Oscillospiraceae bacterium | reverse complement strand
TATATGGGCTTTGTTAATCATATACCTTTTTATTGTACCGCGTGATATCTTGACCGTTCAGAATCCAAGATATACAACAGCTTTTTGGTTGGTAATCTTCGTTTTGTTGAAGTATTATGGTACGTCAACAAAGAATCGGAATCATTATTTGTTACTATTACTCTTAACTCCCTTAATACATAATGGGATAGTACCAATGGTGCTAATACTCGGGCTATATTTATGCTTCCCCCTAAAATATGGCTTGGTTAGGAATGTATTTTATATTTCGATCCCCTTTTCATTCTTCTCGTACCACCTATTATCCCAGTTAGATTATTCATTTTTGTCTACAAGCATGCTAATCTATGTCGAACGACACCTTGGTGAGGCTTATTATAATAAGTATGTAGTTCATACAGGTTCTTCTGGATACTTTTGGGTGCAAAATTTGTTTGATAACTTATTGTATTGGGGACATGTTGTGATTGTGGTATTTATGATAAAATGGAGGGCGTATGAAGACATTAGATATGGTAAAATGTTCCAAACATTATTAGTTCTGTGTGCCGTGGCAAATTTTGTGCGTTTCTTGCCTGTTATCGGTGATCGATATATTTGGACAGTTGAAACATTAATAGTCTATTTGTTGTACAAGATCTATTACCCTAGAAAAAAGAAGATTTTCTTTCTCATCTTATTTTTTTGGAGCTTTTTTATCTTCATGGAATGGTTTTATCGCGGAGCGGGTACATTGTTGGTAAGCAGGAATATATATTATGACAATTTGTTCTCATTGATAGCAGACTATATGCAATAGAATCGTACACAAAATAAGGAAGTTATGTCAAAACTTAGAACAATGATAAAGCTATTGCGTCGTCCCAGCAATTTCGTAATAGCTTGTTTCTATAATATTGTTAGTACAGGGCTGTTCAATAGATTAAATAGTGAATCGTTTCTTAGGCTTTGCTATTGTGTGTTTTTCCATAAAAGGTTAGACCTTAAGAACCCAAAGACTTTTACTGAAAAATTGCAGTGGCTGAAATTGTACTATTTAAAGCCGGAATTCACCGCTATGGTGGACAAATGTAAGGTGAAAGAAATAGTAAAAGAGAAAATAGGAGCGGAGTATGTCATTCCTACAATAGGCTTCTGGCGTAATTTTGACGATATCAACTTCGATTTACTCCCTAACAAATTCGTTTTAAAGACGACACATGGCGGCGGTGGTAGCGGAGTCGTTATATGTCGAGATAAAGATCACTTTGACGTAGACAAGGCAAAAAGAACTTTGCACAGATCTATGAAGACTGATATTTATAAGGCCCTAAGAGAGTGGCCGTATAAAAACGTAGAGAAAGGCATTATCGCAGAGGCTCTTATAGAGCAATTGAATGGTCAAGGATTATTGGATTATAAATTCTTTTGCTTTGATGGAAAGGTGAAATTCCTGAAAGTAGATTTCGGACGATTTACCATTCATCACGCAAATTATTACACAACCGATAAAGAACTTTTGCCTTGGGTTGAATATTCCTACCCACCTGATCCAAATATTAACCATCAATTCCCAGAAAACTTTGATGAAATGATCTCAATTGCAGAGAAGCTATCTGCAAATTTTCCCTTCTTACGAGTTGATTTGTATAACGTGGATGGCAGGATTTTATTTGGTGAGATGACTTTTTATCCATCAAGTGGATTTGATCGATTCGAACCCAATGGGGTGGATAGGGAAATTGGAGATATGTTGACTTTGCCTGAACCTTGTATTAGTATATAGTTATGCTCGTCTGCAGGAAATCGCGGTTAGAGAATATCTACTCAAAGTAAGACCAATAAGAGTATCTAATAGCGTTATGCAAATATAGCAGACAAATCAGTTGCGACACTTTACATAAAATTGCAAATAAAACCTTTATAACAAATGGCCGGTAAAATCTTAAATGAGTTTAAGGAGGGGGTAAAATGGATGCTTTTAAAGCGTCGTCAATTCCTCACCTATCGTTTCTACTCAAAGCAGTTCCACAGGTACCTGAAGATTCAGGGCTTCTCTGAATCTCCGGCAGAAGGAGAAAAGGAATACATCAAGAAGTGGTCTCAGCTGAGTAAGCGTCTAGAGCCTTGGTCCTATCGGTTCTTTCGACATTATATGGGCGACACGCCTTATAT
>CAVHVH010000226.1:0-2166 GCA_963639385.1 Oscillospiraceae bacterium | reverse complement strand
CTTTATTCTTGAAAATAAATCCAAAATCTGACAAAGCTAATTTATAGAACCACCCTATAGTATTTTTTTAGAACTATCCGCGATGATAGTTCTTAAATATTTTTTAGGATGAAAACAAATATGTCTTTTCGTTTGCTACATAAAAAAAATAGTAGTATTTTTGCAGAAATTTTATAAATATCCGAAACTAATATGAAATATAACACTATTCCGTTAGTCTTATTGGTAGTTGTGTTGTGCTTGGCAAGTTGTAGTACCAGTAAGAAAGTGGCATATTTTCAAAATATCCAGTCAGTAGATTTTAACCAATCAAAAGGTTTGTTTGACGCTAAGATTTTGCCCAAAGATATGCTTACGATAACGGTTAATACACAGACGCCGGAAGCTTCTTTGCCATTTAACCTTACTGTAAGTAATACGGTTAATCAGTCTGGCCAATTGTCAACAGGGTCAAGTTCGCTACAAGGATATTTGGTAGATAATGACGGAAATATCAATTTCCCTATAGTTGGAAAAATCCATGTGCAAGGACTTACCAAGACTCAATGCCAAGACTTGATAGCTCAAAAAATAGCACCCTATTTGTCTAAAAGTGAGAAACCAGTTGTTACAGTTAGAATGTCAAGTTACCATGTTACGGTTATAGGCGAAGTAAACAGTCCGAAAGTGGTGGCTGTTGCAACAGAAAAAATGAGTATTATGGAAGCATTGGCTGAGGCAGGCGACTTGACCATATATGGTAGGCGTGATAATGTGACGTTAATACGTGAATCTGGAACAGGCCAGAAAGAATATCATATTCTTAATCTTAATGATGCCAATGTTTTTAATTCGCCTTATTATTATCTGCAACAAAATGATATTGTTTATGTAGAGCCCAATGGGGTAAAGGCGAAAAACTCGGGTATAGGTAGTTCTACAACATTATGGTTCTCATTTGTAAGTATTGTTACCTCAGTAGCATCATTGATAGTAAATATTGTAAGAAATTAATAATAGGAAATGAAGAGTGTGAAAATTAAATACATTCTTCATTTTTTTGAATATCATAAAGGATAACACGAATGGAAACTTTGAAACATGAATGTGGAGTAGCTTTGGTAAGATTACTGAAGCCATTGTCATATTATCAGCAAAAATACGGCACTTGGATGTATGGCCTCAATAAGCTATATCTTATGATGGAGAAACAACACAATCGAGGACAGGAAGGTGCTGGATTGGCTTGTGTGAAACTACACTCACAACCGGGGAATGAATATATGTTTCGCGAACGTGCAGAAGGTAAAGATGCCATTCGTAAGATATTTGCCTCTGTTCATGATAATATCAAAGAGTGTTCGGGTAGCCAGTTTGAAAACCAGGTATATATAGAACAGAATTTGCCTTTCGCGGGCGAATTATATATGGGGCATTTAAGATATTCTACTACTGGAAAACGAGGATTGCAATATGTTCACCCTTTCTTGCGCCGTAATAATTGGAAAGCCAAGAATCTTTGCCTTTGTGGAAATTTCAATATGACTAATATTGAAGAGGTGTTTGAACAACTCACTAGCCAAGGACAAAGTCCGCGTATCTACAGTGATAGCTATATAATGTTAGAGCTGATGGGGCATCGTTTGGATCGTGAAGTTGAACGAAATTTTATAAAAGCCCAGCAAGAAGGACTCCAAGGCTTGGACATTACCCATTATATTGATGACAACGTAGAAATGAGTAATGTTCTCAAAAGTTCAATGTGTAATTTCGATGGCGGATTTGTAGTATGCGGTATAACAGGCTCGGGTGAGATGTTCTCTATGCGCGATCCTTGGGGTATTCGCCCGGCTTTCTATTATATGGATGACGAAGTGGTGGCATTAGCATCTGAGCGTCCGGTACTTCAGACTACATTTGATTTGTCGTGTGACCAAATTAAAGAACTTACTCCAGGTACGGCACTTTTGGTTAAGCGTAATGGAGAGAGTTCTATAAAGCGTATAAGGGAGCAGTTGGGCGATTCTGCCTGCTCATTTGAACGCATATATTTTTCTCGTGGCTCAGACAAAGATATTTATCAAGAACGTAAAAAACTGGGCGAAATTCTTACAGAGCCAGTACTTAAAGCCATTGATGGTGATACAAAACATACGGTATTTTCTTTTATTCCCAATACGGCTGAAG
>CAVHVH010000225.1:0-2168 GCA_963639385.1 Oscillospiraceae bacterium | reverse complement strand
TGTGTTGATACCTATGCCAGGGGTTATACTTACCGACAATGAATGTAAACAGCTATTTACCCCATTGACTGTAGATGTAAGATATCTGTTATGCCGACAGGTAATAAGAGAATTGGGCGAGGTTACACAGGCCCGGGCATGTGGCATAAAGGCTGAACTTGCGGGGCAGGGAATAACCATATTGTTGGTGATACCCCATAATGTTTTTTATTTTCAGATTGTTAAGAAAAATAATATGCAACAAACGTAATGTTTTAAGATATGGAAAAATTTCAAGTAGTTATAGTTGAGGATGTGCCTTTGGAGTTGAAGGGAACTGAAGGTATCTTTAGAAACGAAATTCCAGAAGCTGAAATTATAGGGACTGCAGACAACGAACAGAATTATTTTAAGTTGATGAAACAGTGCCAACCCAATCTCGTGTTGCTCGACTTGGGGTTAGGTGGGTCTACCACTGTAGGGGTAGAACTGTGCAGATATACTAAGGAAAACTATCCTCAAGTGAAGGTGCTGATATTCACAGGCGAAATATTGAATGAAAAACTTTGGGTGGATGTGCTTGATGCTGGTTGCGATGGTATAATATTGAAAAGCGGCGAACTACTTACCCGGGGAGATGTGGTCAGTTGCATGAGTGGAAAGCGACTTGTCTTTAACCAACCTATATTGGAAAAGATTGTAGAGCGCTTTAAGCAGAGCGTTAATAGCGGCCTTATGCGTATGGAGTCGCTGGTAGATTATGAGATAGACGAATACGATGAGCGGTTCTTGCGCCACCTTGCTCTTGGTTATACCAAAGAGCAGATAACAGGTTTGCGCGGGATGCCTTTTGGGGTGAAAAGCCTGGAAAAACGCCAAAATGAACTGGTGCAAAAATTGTTTCCTAATGGTAGCCGTATGGGTATAAATGCTACAAGATTGGTTGTAAGGGCACTCGAGTTGCGTATATTGGATATAGACAATTTGCATCCTGATGAAGAATAAACTTCCGCATTTGGCTTTGGCCATATTGTGCGCATGGGTGCTGTTGGTCTTGTTCTCGTGGATATTTACGGCGTTGCATCCTACGTCTCCACTGCGCTCACTGTTGAGTGCAGAGGGAGTACGGTGGTTGTTTGGGCATAATGTATCAGTTCTGACTTCACCAGTTCTGACTTGGATTGTTTTAGGAACGCTCGCATACGGGCCTTTGTCAACCAGTGGATTATTCAAACTTCATAGACCAATGGGTATACGCGAACGCTTCTCTTTGCGGCTTGTAGTTGCCGAGTTGCTAATAGTCATAGTCATAATGTCCTTGCTTACGCTTTTGCCTCAGCCAGTACTCTTAAGTGCAACTGGTAATATAAGTCATAGTAGTTTTCTACATAGCCTTATTCCTGTGATATGTATTTCGCTCGTTGTTGTAGGTCTTACTTACGGTCTTTGTGTAGGAACTATTAGTGGATTGGCTAACGCCTATAGTAGCCTTGTTTCGGGCTTTAAGCATAGTGGTCATCTTATAATTTTCTATGTCCTTTTAGCGTTGCTTTATGCCACTATATGTTTCGTGTTCAATCTAAAATAATGTAGTTGAGTGAAAATAAATTCTTTAGTGTCTTTTGTTTTCGTTATTATTTGCTAATTTTGCACAAAAATAAATAGATAATTATGAATGTAGTTTTTTGTGTATTGGCATTGATATGCGTTGCCCTATTAGGATGGGGAGTGGCCGAATGTAAAAATAAGTTTTTCGGTTATGTTGTATCAGACGAAGAAAAAGAAGCTGCCCATCATGAAGCTGCCCATCGTAGTGCAGATGGCAAGGAGATGGGAATCAAAGAAGTTATAGAAACTATAAGTACTAAAGGTTATAAATCTGTTTGATTTAAGGACTCGTCTTCAAGAGACTTATCTAATTCATGCTGTCGGTTGGCAACTCGAATAAATATTGGGTAAAGCACATATATGTATGACTTTATCCAATATTTTTATTTTTTCTGTCCAAACTTATCTGTGCTATAAACTATTTTACCTATATTTGCAACATTAATCTTAACCTATTGAAAGTTACGCATCATGGTGCTTGCGCCCTGTTGCCGTAGCCCTTTGCTATAACATTATGTACTTTAAGGGCGCATAATGTTCAGAGAGCGTTTCTTTGAAATCTCTCAGATTGTCGTCTGTGA
>CAVHVH010000224.1:0-2240 GCA_963639385.1 Oscillospiraceae bacterium | reverse complement strand
CGCCGGCACCGACGATAACGAGTTTGTCATTAGTTAAAAATTCCATAACTATAAATAATTATAAGTGATTTATCCTATTCTTCTATCTACAAAATTCGTGCCATCCCGCCGTATTTTTCTATATTTTTCAGACATACATTCATTTTTGCAGCACCGAGCATAGGCAACTGTGTTCATGGCGACATCTGCGAGACAACTAACTATTGCAAAATTACTAAAAAAAGAACGACGCACACCATTTAATCTTGATTTCTTTTGTGATTAATTCTTAAAACTTTTACCTTTGCCATGTCCATTTTACAAAAGCTGATATGAAAGAGATTATAACAGACCGAATAGCCCTTTTGCGCGAGCTAATGAAACGTGAAAGGATAGATGCGTTTATCATACCGAGTGGCGATGCGCATCACAGTGAATACGTGGCCGAACACTGGAAAAGTCGCGAGTGGATAAGTGGATTTACCGGATCGGCCGGAACAGCCGTGATTACAATGAGCAGTACTGCTCTATGGACCGATTCGCGTTACTTTATACAGGCTGGCGAACAACTGGCTGATACTGGTTTCCAACTGATGAAACTACGCATAGAAGGCACACCTACGATAGAAGAATGGTTGGGAAGTGAGCTATCCACCATCAACGGAGCCACAGTTGCCGTAGACGGAACCATATATACGGTGGCCGAAGCCGAAGCTCTATCCTTGGCTCTAAGGAAACAGGGCGGCATTACGCTGCGCACCAACATAGACCCTATGAAGACGATATGGAAAAACCGCCCACCCATACCCAGCAAACCTATTCGCATACACTCTATGGAATGGGCCGGATGCAGCACCGAGGATAAGCTTACGCAAATACGTCGCAAACTGGCCGGTGTACACGCCGACGGCATGTTGGTATCGGCCCTCGACTGTATAGCATGGACGCTCAACCTACGCGGGGCCGACATTCCCTGCAACCCTGTATTTATGGCCTATCTTCTTATATCGCCCAACAATGCAACACTATTTACCGAATCATCACGTATAACACCCAAGGTAAAGGAATACCTTGATAAGAACCATATAAAACTGCGCCCGTATACTGACATCGCCAACGGACTGTCTGAATATTTTGGCTACTCTATACTGATGGATCCCAACGAGACCGCATCTCTTATGCCCCGACACATAAACAAGCATACGCATATAGTATTTGCGCCCTCGCCCATACCTGGAATAAAAGCGGTCAAGAACGAAGCCGAAATAGCTGGTTTCCGCCAGGCTATGATATGCGACGGCATAGCCATGGTACGACTGCTGATGTGGATAAAACCCGCTGTAGAACGAGGCGGAGTAACCGAGATTGGCATAGACGAAAAACTTACCGCCTTGCGCAGTGCCGACCCTATGTATATAGAAAGAAGCTTTGACACCATAGCTGCCTATGAGGACCACGGGGCGATAGTACACTACGAGGCAACACCTGAGACCAATGCCGAATTGCAACCCAAGGGATTTCTGCTACTCGACTGCGGAGCCCAATACACCTGTGGTACTACCGACATTACGCGCACCATCCCCTTAGGTCAGGTAAGCGATGAACAACGACGGGTGTACACATTGGTATTGAAAGCCCACATAGGATTGGAAACAGCCGTCTTCCCTGCCGGTGCCAGCGGAACCCAACTAGACGCTCTGGCACGTGCTATGCTATGGAAATATGGCTACAATTATCTTCACGGAACAGGCCACGGCGTAGGAGCACATCTCTGTGTACACGAAGGTCCGCACCAGATACGCATGGAATACGTACCCCATCCGTTCGAGGCTGGAATGACTATAACCGATGAACCCGGAGTGTATCTCGACGGCCGCTTTGGAGTACGCATAGAGAACGTGCTTACTGTCTGCGAAGCCAACCATACTGAATGTGGCGATTTTCTGCGTATGGAGCCGCTCACGCTATGTCCTATAGACACCTCGGTAATAGACATGCAGTTACTTACCTCTGCAGAGATAGAATGGCTAAACCATTATCACCAAAAGGTATACGACGTGCTGGCTCCCCATCTAACTCCTGCCGAGCAGCATTGGTTAGCCGAAGCTACTGCACCGCTATCATAATACAAAGCCCGAAGTTCTAATATGCAGAACTTCGGGCTTTGTATTATGGGTGGTTCTATAAATTACCACCTTTCCATTAGAGGGTGGTTCTATAAATTAGCTTTGTCAGATTTCGGCATTATTTTCGAGGACAGA
>CAVHVH010000223.1:0-2326 GCA_963639385.1 Oscillospiraceae bacterium | reverse complement strand
TTAGCGGCGTAAAGGATAACTCTAGCTCCGTAAACCATAACTTTATGATAAAAATAAGCATCACGAGAATCGCGTCGATTTCACCGACCACCCTTTTGCTTGCAAAAACTGCCCTTAATTTTGACTTTTGATTAAGAATGTTTAACGGTTACAATTTGTAAGCTTGCGCGCATGTGGAGGTAAACGGGTTTACAGTTCGTTATAATGGGGTATATCTTTAAGGAAAATGTATCCCAAGGTGTTTTGATTACGTTTGCAGCAATAATGAGTGAGGCCGTTGCTTACTATAAGATAATCGGCTTTAAGCAACAAATTGTAGGCGCGTATCTGGTCAAATGTATGTTGACTAATCTTAATGTGTGGCGCCTTGTATTCAATAATCATACGTGGAGTAAGCAAAGTGGAGTAGAGTATACTGTCGGCTCGTAGCGTTTTTGTACCTATGCGCAGCTTTACCTCGTTGGCTAACAGTGCAACGGGGTACCCTTTTGCTTGTATTAAATAATGTACGAAGTGCTGGCGTACCCACTCTTCGGGGGTGAGTGCTACATATTTGCGTCTTAGAATATCAAAGATGGTAGGATGGTCTGGTGTCCCTCCAGTTCTGATATCAAAAGAGGGTAAGTTGAGTTGCATACTCGCTATTTTTTGTAGTCAGAATACAGGCTGCTTGTGATAAAACAAATCGTTTTGTTTTGTATTGCGCTCTAATTGCATTATCTTTGCAGACAAATGCAAGCCTCGTGAATATTGTACAAAGGTAGTCCAAACCAGTCGAAAAAAAAAGTAAACGATTATTTATTTTATGGATAATCTATAGTGCTTGAGTTTGATTCTGCGGACTATGCTATAGGATTACCCTAATGTAGAGTATAAACTTAGCGGTGGCTTTTTTGTCACACTCTTAAAATAGAGTCGTAGGGCTTACTCAGAAACAACTTATTATGGCAGCAAAGGAAACTGGAATTTCTTATGAAAGCGTAATGCGCGATCTTGTAGCGCAGAAATACATGCCCATCTATCTGCTGATGGGCGAAGAGCCTTATTTTATTGATAAAATATCGTCATATATAGAAGAAAATGCGCTCCAACTAGAGGAAAAAGACTTTAACCAGATTGTAGTTTATGGAGCCGATGTGACAGCTGCACAGGTGGTAGATATGGCCCGTGAGTTTCCATTGATGGCTTCGTACAGAGTGGTTATAGTAAAAGAGGCGCAAGGAATGAAGAATACCGACGGATTGGATAAATACATTGCATCGCCAGTACCTTCTACCATATTGGTGCTTTGTTACAAAGGTGGCAAAGCCGAAAGAGGAGTGTTAGCAAAAGCAAAAAGCAATGGGGTGGTGTTTGAAAGCAAGAAAAAAAAGGAATACGAATTGTCGGAATTTGTAGAGAGTTATGCAAAAATGCAGAACGCTTCTGTAGAACACAAGGCATCTGCTATGATAGCAGAGCATGTGGGTTCTGATTTGTCTCGTCTTACGTCAGAGATAGACAAGGTACTAATTACTCTGCCGAAAGACAATAGGAGGATAACCCCAGAGATTGTGGAAGAGCAAATTGGCATTAGTAAGGATTTTAATGTATACGAATTAAAAAACGCTATTATCGAGAAAAATATTTTCAAGGCCAATCAAATTATGAAATATTTTGACAATAATCCTAAAGCAGGGTCATTGTATGCGGTGGTACCTTTGCTCTTCAATTATTTCCAAAATCTTATGGTGGCCTTCTATGCACCAGAGCGAAACAATGAATATTCGTTGGCTGCATTTCTCGGTCTGAATTATCATTGGGCTGCAAAAGACTACATCTCTGGCATGCAAAACTATACTGCGGTGAAGACTATGCAGATTATCCATATGATTAAAAATATTGATGCACGGAGTAAGGGGTTGGGTAGTGTTTCGGTTTCAACTTTAGATTTGGCCAAAGAACTTCTATTTTTTATTTTGCACTGATTTTTGCATAACCATTGTCATGGATTAAGTTCAAAGAAGGAGGGTTTTTCCTCCTTTTTTATGCTGTTTTGCCTGTATTTTGTAGTTTTTGTGGCTGAAAAAGGGTGTTTCCTCTATATTTTCAACGATTTTTGCAAGCTTTGAAAATATACTTTTTTTGATTAAATATGTTGTAATATAGATGGTTATGTGAAAAAAGCCTTCAAAATACTCGCATATTTACAAACAACCTTTCCGGTAGCTCAGAATATGCAAATTATTTGATTTTTTCGATTGTAATGGTGCTCCCAAACGCTATATTAACTTTTATTATCATATACTTTTGTAAATTTACAAACAAAAAACCACAAGTTCTATAA
>CAVHVH010000222.1:0-2392 GCA_963639385.1 Oscillospiraceae bacterium | reverse complement strand
CCAAAATCAGAACAGCCTAATTCATGAAAGAATTTGGTGCGTTCATCAGAGCCCTCTTTTAATTTTTCGCCAGAAAGATTGTCCGTATATTTTTCCCAAATTAGGAAATCTATATAATTGAACACAAACAGAGGTATTCCCTTTGTCTTTTCTGTACCATTGCCATAGATAAAATTAAAGTCTGTATTTATATTACGAACAGTTACGTTAATATCATTGTCTTCAATGATAACTTGGTCAAAAGCACCTGGGATAGGTGTGTTAATCTCGTTTAGCAATTCTTTGTTTAGGTAAATGTCAAAGAAATATTTGTTTGCCAGTTTTTTGAGGAACTTTCCATATTCTGCCAAATCACGATTCTTAAATAGATAGTAAATAGAATAGAAAAGGTAGTTCTTTCGTTGGCGCGGAGTGAAGGAAACCTCAAACATTGACAAAAGTTGCGTCATCTTTTCTTGCAATTTGTTGTCTTCAGATAGATTTTTAGGATAACTTGATTTGCCTTCTAAAAGCCAATGTTGCAATTGCCAAGGATTACTTTCTGTAGAGTCGTCTTCGTTTGAATGGTGTATAATATAGTTGTCTAACAAATATTTCGCTTGAAGAAGATTGAAACAGAATTTTTTCGTAAAATCACGGTCTGGATTTGCTTTGTCAAAAGCGTTAATCAGTTCCTTGTCATCGAGGGTGAATTCTGTTGGCTGAAAACCATTTTCTTCCATTCGCGTTATTTTGAGCACTATGAGCAAGAAATTAGGAAAGTCAATAATAGGTTGGAATACTTTATTTTTTCCTCTGTCTTCTATGTTCACACTTTCTTTAGCCTCTGTATTTATGAAATCTACCAATTTGCATTTTCTTATTTCTGTCTCTGTGATTTCAGGGAGAGCATCAAATGATTGTCCATAGAACAAGAATTCGTTAAGATTAGGCCCAAAAACATTTTTAGCATCTGGGTACATTAATTGAATGTAGGAATCCATTTCACTGCACGCCTGCCAAATATTGGAGAATTTAGTTCTTTCTTGTTTGTTAAGCAATGCAATAAGTTTTGCTTTAACAATCTCATGTTTCTCCAATTGCTCACCGCGAGAATTCATTACCTCGAAATAATGATTGAGGTCTACGTCTCTTGGCACATTGTAGTGAATTATATGTACATTGTTTAATAAGTAGTTGGTGAAAATTTCTTCTTGTTCGTGTCCAACGATTTCTTTAATTGCCGAACAAGCATCGTTATACCCCCTCTCAATACCTATATCTTTTTCATCGGGATTTATGTTGTCTTTTTTTTCGTTCTTTTTATACCTTTCAATTTTTTTGATAGTATTATTTGAACGTTTTCGGGCTCGGTATGTTAATTCGCTTTTTATTATAGTGTTCAATGCATTCAAGATAAGAAAAAGCGTAGTTAAGCGTTGTTGCCCGTCTATCACTTCGTATTTGCGGTCGCCTTTGTTGAATGAAACAAGCGTTCCTATAAAATATGTATCTTTTTTCATTTCGCAGGCATCCCAAACGTCATGAATAAGAGCCTCTATTTCGTCTTTCTCCCATGCATAATTACGCTGATAGATGGGAATCTCGTACGTGATATTTTCGGTACAGAATATATCACTTATAGATAATTCTTGGATTTGTGGATTACTTCTGCTCATTTTGGTATCTCTATAAAACTGTTTTCTGCAAAATAATGGAGATAATTGGTGTATATACCTTCTTCTTTGTAGTTAATATCTTCCGTATTCGCTTTAACAACGTTGATTGGTAATGGCTTTATTCGATCGGCCAGTTCACTCAATAGTGCTTCTGGAGTACTTGCTCCAGCAATACTTTTGTACAAATTGAACGAATTTACTAGATTCGGATTGCCTATAATATAGTTTTGAGCTGACCACCAACCTAAATTGGTATATTGGGCGCGAAGCGAGTATGCCCATACAAAATCCATTACTAGAAACTGCTCAAATAGGTCAAGATCTTTATTTGTGGGCTTTTCTGGGCAAAATCTGTCGACATAGAGTAGTGCTGCTAAATCAAATAATTTTCTTGTGATTCTATTACCAGTGCCGTTCCGGTATTTACGTAAATCGAGTGTCTGCACGATTACATTGCCGTTGACAAAATAGCCTACGTATTTATCGTTGTTCTGAATGTCTTTCAAAATATTGAAATAATGACTAGCATAGTCAAAGAAGGGCTTCCCTGCAATAATGGGCGCCTCCAACTGGAAAGGATTAAGATTTCTCATTCCAGAGACAAAGGGCATGGCTGATCTATTTATCATATCTGCATATGCGTATGCGCCTTTGAAGAATTGCGCATATGGAGAATTATCTTCTTTATTGATGCCCTTGAACTTGTCTATATTATGTTCCTTTAGTTCCCATGC
>CAVHVH010000221.1:0-2398 GCA_963639385.1 Oscillospiraceae bacterium | reverse complement strand
TATGGGTGGTTCTATAAATTAGCTTTGGCCGACTTTGGAATTATTTTCGAGAGCAAAGTGTAAGTGAACGAAAGAGCAATGCGGGCATTCTTCGCAAAGCTCAGACCTTACATGGAGAGATTGAGAGAACTGGCACTTTGAACCGAAAAGAAACCAAAAGACGGCAAAACGTCATCTTGCAATGAAGGTGTAAACTCAACGGTGCTAATTTATAGAACCACCCTTATATATAATTAAGGTGTAGGCATATTGTGGTTGCGTAGCTGATATATTAGGGAAATGTAAGGAGTGTTCTCTGAAGCCTATAAACAACAAGCCACGATATCAAGTTGCTGATACCGTGGCTTGCCATTTATGGAAAAGAAAGGACGTTATTGTAAATGAGCCAATTCTATAATCTTGTCTATTGCGGCCGATAGGCCATCTATGTTCTTTCCACCGGCCTGGGCATAGTGGGGCTGGCCGCCACCTCCGCCCTGGATAAGCCGTGCGGCTTCGCGAACCATCTTTCCTGCGTTCAGATCGTGGCCGCTTACCATGTCGTCACTCAGCATTACAGAGAGCATAGGCTTGTCGTGGGCGGTAGAGCCTATTACACAGAGCAAGTTTTCTGGCAGAGCTTCGCGTATCTTGAATACCAAATCTTTGGCTGCCGATGGTTCAAAGGGAATTACAGCTTTGACTACATTAACACCGTTAACGTTTTGAATTTTGTCTACTAATGACTTTGCCATGCGCTCTACGGCCTGGGCGCGGAACGACTCAATGTCTTTCTTCATGGCGTCATGTTCCTCAATGTATTTGGCTATTACGCCCTGCAGGTCTTTGGCGTTGTTGAATAGTGACTTTATCTGGCGCATACTGTCTTCAAGGGCGTAGTAGGCCTCTTCGCACGTCTTGCCGGTAAGGGCTTCAATACGGCGTATACCAGCAGCTACCGAACTTTCACTAATAATCTTGAACATACCAATGCGGCCAGTGCTGGATGCATGTATACCACCGCAGAATTCGCACGACGGGCCAAAACGCACTATGCGCACCTTGTCGCCATATTTCTCACCGAAGAGGGCTATAGCTCCCAGTTCTTTGGCTTCTTCTATCGGGGTGTCGCGGTGTTCATCCAATGGCAAGTCTTGGCGTATCATATCGTTTACCATACGTTCTACCTGACGTAACTCTTCGTCGGTAACTTTTTGGAAGTGCGAGAAGTCGAAGCGTAGAGTATTGTCGCTTACATACGAACCCTTCTGTTCTACATGATCTCCCAGTACCTGTTTTAGGGCATAGTCTAATAGGTGAGTGGCGGTATGGTTGGCTGCGCTACCAGCACGTTTTTCGGTGTCTACACATGCCATGAACTGTGCGTTGAGGTTCTTGGGCAGAGTTTTGGTTATGTGTATCGACTGGTTGTTCTCGCGCTTGGTATCTGTAATCTCTATGGTTTCGTCTTCGTTTACCAGTATGCCCGTGTCGCCTACCTGTCCGCCCATCTCGCCATAGAAAGGCGTGTAGTCAAGTACTAATTCGTAGAACGAATTTTTCTTTTGTGTAACCTTGCGGTAGCGCAGTATGTGGCATTCGTACTCGGTATAGTCGTAGCCTACAAATTGTTGGTTACCCTCGGCTACTTCTATCCAATCGCCATTTTCTACGGCGGCAGCGTTGCGGGCACGTTCTTTCTGTTTCTGCATTTCTGCGTCAAACTGCAGCTCGTCTACAGTGAAACCATTTTCGCGACAAATGAGCTCGGTAAGGTCGAGTGGGAATCCGTATGTATCGAAGAGTCGGAAAACCTGTACACCATCGAGCTGAGTCTTACCCTCTGCCTTGAGTGCGTCCATAGCATTCTGCAGCATATTGATACCTTTTTCGAGCGTGCGCAAGAAAGAGTCTTCCTCTTCTTTCATTACTCTACCTATAAGTTCACGCTGTGCGGGTAGTTCGGGGAATGCATCGCCCATTTCTTGAATAAGTACGGGCAGTAACTTGTAGATGAAAGCTTCTTTCTGTCCCAGGAAGGTATAGGCGTAGCGGATGGCGCGGCGCAGTATACGGCGGATAACGTATCCAGCTTTGGCGTTCGAGGGCAGTTGTCCATCGGCTATAGAGAAGGCTACGGCACGCAGGTGGTCGGCCACTACGCGCATGGCTACGTCAGTGTCTTCGCTTTGGCCGTATTTCATACCGGTTATGCGCTCTTCTTCCTTGATAATGGGCTGGAATATATCGGTATCGTAATTAGAGTGCTTGCCTTGCATCATGCGTACCAAGCGTTCAAAGCCCATACCGGTATCTATGACATTCATTGACAACGGTTCGAGAGAACCATCAGACTTGCGATTGAACTGCATGAACACGATGTTCCAAATCTCGATGACCTGTGGGTCGTCCTTGTTTA
>CAVHVH010000220.1:0-2418 GCA_963639385.1 Oscillospiraceae bacterium | reverse complement strand
GCATACAGGTTTACACTTGACAGTAACCTTCAATCCTGCCCCCGAAAATCATGGATATAAGATTCAGCGTATTGACTTAGACGGTCATCCCATTATTGATGCCATTGCCGAAAAAGTATGTGATACCCAGCGTGGTACTGTTCTTGCCAATGGCGATGTACGGGTAAGTACCGTTGAACATGGCATGGCAGCACTCTATGCAATGGGCATCGACAATTGCCTAATCCAAGTAAACGGTCCTGAATTTCCTATTCTAGACGGCTCTGCAATGAAATACGTTGAGAAAATCATGGAAGTTGGAATACAGGAACAGAATGCGCCTAAAGACTTTTATGTAATACGTAAAAAGATAGAAATTAAAGACGAAAAAAATGGCTCATGCATAACTATATTACCTGATGAGGAGTTTAGCATTACGGCCATGTGCTCATTTGAATCTAAATTTATCAATAGCCAGTTTGCCACTATTGACAGCACTGAAAGTTTTGCCAAAGAAATAGCCCCTGCACGCACATTCGTGTTCGTTCGCGATATAGTTCCTCTGCTTGAGGCCAATCTTATTAAAGGCGGCGATTTAGACAATGCCATCGTAATCTATGAACGGGAGGTAGAACAATCCAAACTTGACCAATTGGCTGATGTGCTAAACGTACCCCACATGGATGCCAAGAAGATAGGTTATATCCAGCATCGTCCATTGATGTGGGAGAATGAGTGCACACGCCATAAACTTCTTGACATTATTGGCGACATGGCTCTTATTGGCCGACCACTAAAAGGTAGAATTATAGCAACGCGACCCGGACATACTGTCAACAACAAGTTTGCCCGTCTAATGCGCAAAGAGATAAAGCAACATTCTGTACAAGCACCGATATACGACCCCAACGAGGCTCCAGTTATGGACAACAACCGTATCCGTGAATTGTTGCCTCACCGTTATCCTATGCAGCTTGTAGACAAAATAATTTCTGTAGGTTCTACATGCATTACTGGCGTTAAGAATGTAACAAGCAATGAGCCATTCTTTGTTGGCCATTTTCCGCAGGAGCCTGTTATGCCGGGAGTATTACAGATTGAAGCCATGGCACAATGCGGAGGATTGTTAGTTCTTAACCAAGTAGAAGAGCCCGAAAAATGGTCAACCTATTTCTTGGGTATAACAGATGTAAAATTCCGCCAGAAAGTTGTACCTGGCGACACTTTGCTTTTCCGTGTAGAATTGCTTCATCCAGTACGCCATGGTATTAGCTCTATGAAAGGCTATATGTTTGTGGGAGACAAAGTAGTGTCTGAGGCAACATTTACAGCACAAATTGTAAAAAACAAGTAATATGAATCAGATAAGTCCTTTGGCATTTGTTCACCCTGAAGCATCATTGGGTGAGAACAATATAATTGGCCCATTTTGCTATATTGATAAGAATACAGTTATAGGCGACAACAACGTTCTACAAAATAGTGTCACCATCAATTGTGGAGCCCGCATTGGAAACAATAATGAAATATTTCCAGGTGCAAGTCTTTCTACCAAACCTCAGGATCTGAAATACAAAGGCGAAGACACTATTTGCGAAATTGGCGACAACAACAGTATCCGTGAAAACGTTACCATCTCAAAAGGTACAGCTTCTAAGGGAACTACCATAGTTGGAAGTAACAACCTATTGATGGAAAACATGCATATTGCCCACGACTGCGTTGTTGGCAGCAACGTTATTATCGGCAACTCTACAAAAATAGCGGGCGAAGTGGTCATTGACGATAACGCTATTTTGAGTGCTTCTGTTCTCTGCCATCAGTTTTGCCGTATCGGTGGATATGTAATGATACAGGGCGGAAGTCGTTTCAGTCAAGATGTACCTCCATATATCATCGCTGGTAAGCACCCATTAAAGTATATGGGAATCAATATTATAGGACTTCGTCGCCGCGGATTTAGCAACGAACTTATCGAACTAATTCACAATGCCTACAGATTGCTTTATTCCAAAGGACTGATGAAGGAGGGCATTGAGGAAATACAAAAGCAACTTACCGTAACGCCCGAAATCCAATATATTATTGATTTTGTTAGTTCTTCAAAGCGAGGAATTATCCGATAATGAATACGCTTATTGTTGTTCTTGGGCCTACGGGCGTAGGAAAAACAGAACTCTGTCTAACGATAGCCGAACACTTGGGCATTGACATTATCAATGCCGATTCTAGACAGATTTTCGCCGAATTGCCTATAGGAACTGCAGCTCCTACCCAAGAACAACAACAACGTATCCGCCATTATTTTGTAGGCAACCATCACCTTACTGATTATTATAGTGCTTCTATTTACGAAGCGGAAGTAATGGCTTTGCTTCAAGAGAAATTCAAGCAGGGCAATGTGGCTATGCTTGCCGGTGGTAGCATGATGTATATCGA
>CAVHVH010000219.1:0-2449 GCA_963639385.1 Oscillospiraceae bacterium | reverse complement strand
ACCATTGCTGATGCGGTCAGCTCCATTCAGGGAATTATTGCGTCCCACTTGGTTTACCCTCTTGCCGGCCAAACGGTCTGCCATGGCATTGGCATCTTCAGCAGCCCAGCCATGGGCTTGCTTGTTGCGATACTGTGAGTATTGCATATAGTTGTTTGTAGACTGGGCACTGCTTGTTGTTGCAGCACCATTTAAAGCACTCTTTTTGTTGTTGTTTTTCATCTTTTGTTTTTTTAGGGTTTTGTAGAATGTCTAATTTCTGATGTTTCTAAAAGAAGATGTGTCCACGCAACCAAGTGGGAACAGATGTGCCTAACACAACTCCTTTGATAACTGGAGGTACTGGTGCTAATGCAACAGCAACTGCTGCGCATGTAGCAGCTACTTCTACTACCATCTTGGCATCAATGCCACTGTTCTTTGTCTTGTTCTTTTTCATGTTCTTTGGATTTTGGGTTAGTTATAGAAGGCATTGTTGCTCGTTGTAGGGCTACAGGGCTGATAAAACCGAAGTGTTTTCATGCTCTTACTGGTGCAATGCCTTGATATGTAGTTGGGAAACAGATTCCCTGTTCTCTCTATATTGTGGTGTGTTTGTTGTGCTTGCCGCTTCTCTACAATGCGGCGAAGGATGCGCTTTTGAACACTCGACGATTTTTCGCAATACTTTTCCCGGAGTTTCATCCGCATGCCATCAAAAAGTTCCTCCTTCAAATGTAATGTTACACGTCTGCAACATACTTGAGTAGTTGCCTTTTGATATTTGACACCTTTCTCTATCTTAGTCCAGTTCTTTGCAATTTTGCGGCGGGCTGCAGCTTCTTTTCTCTTGAGAGCTTCTCTCGGGTTCTTGCTCTTGTTGGACTTGTTTGTTGTTCCATTTTTCTGTACTTTGTTCTCCATCGTTTTGTAGATTTATAGTTGCCACCAATCGTTTTGCAGCATCAATCAAGGGGTGGCCTCGATGATTGATGCTGCAAAATTAAGTATTTCTTTTCGAATAAAAATCAAAAATGATCATTCTATTAGTTCCTGAATACTTGGAACCATTCTGTGGCGAAAAATTATGGGGAGTTGTCAGTCGGAATCGTATCGCTTTAGCATGTTTGAGATCCGTCTTTTGAACTCATCTCTCACTTCTTTTGGGCCAACGATTTCTAAACTGTCGCCCATTTGTAGAATTCTGCCAATAAACTCATTGTTGAGTTCTACGTTAACGACAAACTCTCCATAAACACCATCCTCATGTTCTCCAAAGGGGACAGATACCAACTGGCTTTGATGGAGTTTTTTTGTTTCAGTCAACCTATACATATAGTGCGTGTGCGCACGTATATGTATAGGTTGAACCTTGTAAATAGGAGATCCCTTGCTCTTGATGTGGCTAACACCAATAATATCTTTGAAGAAGCCTTCGTAAAACCCTTGTGGCGCAGGCTTGTAATCGGTATCATAAAGTTCGTGTGGCTTAGAGCAGATCCTATCAAGAGCTATATTATATCCAAACTCGGGGATATGTTCTTCGGCGTGACCTAATAGAAACCATCGACCATTAAACTCCTTTAGATAATGAGGATGGAATATTAATGTGCGTTTTTCCTCATCATACGGCTTGTATTCGATTGCCAATACTTGTTTGCGCACAATTGCCTCATAAAGAAACGGAAGTAGTTCTATGTTTGTCAACATTCTGTCAAGACTTGCTGCCAAAACTTGTTCTCCTTTTTTGCGTTTGGTCTTTATATCCAATAGGTCTTTACTGTCTTTAAAGAAATATTCCAACCACGAGGATGGAAAGAATCCTGCAGAATCTTGGCAAAACTGCCAATATTGTTTCAAATCGCTAATAACTTTTGCATTACGCATATCTGCAAGAGGGTCATTATCGAAACCAACGTACCGAAACTTTTTATTGCGGTTGTTGCCGTCTTCTTCAAGACATTCTTGGCCTATTTTCTCGCTGATGACTTTTCTTACATCCCGAAACGCTTTCTTTAATTCGCCATAATTTTCGCATTTAGACACTCTGTACGGTAATTCTGTAGGCGAACTCAGTCCTAAATGTTCGGACATGATATCAGCATAGGTAACCCACTCGCGGCTTATTAGCCGCTTGTAGATTACCTGTACAAATAGTGCATAGTAACTATCACCATCAAAAAGATTTATTTTAGGCATCTTTTCCCATTTTTCATATCATATACCTATGTCTGTCATGAATTTGATTCGTCATTATCCTTTACAGTTACATCTGTTGCATACCAAAAGGACTTTGATGGATTCAGTTTATGTGCTTCTTTATGAGCAACAAATGATACTTGGTCATCTTCGTAGAGATCATTTAGTAGCTCACCTCGGATTTCTAAATTGTTAGGATAATTAAGGCATTGGATACGTTTCTTATATCGGCCATACCTATCTTTGATTTCTACGATTTTGCCTTCATACG
>CAVHVH010000218.1:0-2456 GCA_963639385.1 Oscillospiraceae bacterium | reverse complement strand
CACCTGACTGGCCATATCTTCTACCGCGCCAGAGAGATAGGCGCCAGGGTCAATCATAAACAGTGTCCAGCACGCCACAAACATAAGCAACGCAATGGCAGCCTTGTTAACCCGCGTAAGGCTCTCAAGAGCTATAAGAAGATAGCCAAATACAAATACAGCAATGATAGTAATAGTTAAAGTTGTCATTATGATTGTTTTTAATTATTAATGCCAACAAAAGTATATGTTTTTTTCGGATTTTAGGGTGGTTCTATAAATTAAATTTGTCTGATTTGAGAATTATTTTCGAAGTGAACGAAATAATAATGCGGGCATTATGACTGAGCGAGCTGGCACTTTGAACCGAAAAGATGACAAAACACAATTCCCCAACAAAGAATGAACTTGGTGGTGTTAATTTTTAGAACCTCCCTTTACCTTGAGCCTCGGATAATTAGAAAAAAAGGAAAAATATGTTTGCAATATAATGTTTTCTATTGAAAGCTTGCAGATTACTTATAAATTATGTACATTTGAATACGCAATAGTTACTGTCTGCAGCCTACCAGCCAGACAAAAAGTCCAAAACCACAACGCCGGCGACGGCACAATAACTACAAAAATGAAGATTCTACACAACACAAGAACGGCTATCATATTGGCCTTATCACTGGCCATAGCCACACCGGCATCTGCCAAGTACCAACCTACCGAAGAAAACCTACAAGCACGTAGCGAATTCCGCGATATGGGCTTCGGCATATTTTTGCATTGGGGCTTGTATAGTATGCTGGCCTCGGGCGAATGGACTATGACCAACAAGAACCTGAACTATCAAGAATATGCCAAGCTGGCTAAAGGTTTCTACCCAGCTGAGTTCGACGCAAAAAAATGGGTAAGCGCTATCAAGGCTGCCGGAGCACGCTACATTTGCTTCACCACACGCCATCACGAAGGATTCTCTATGTTTCATACCCAGTACAGCAACTACAACATTGTAGATGCAACCCCTTTCAAACGCGACATTCTGAAGGAACTCGCTGACGAATGTCATCGCCAAGGCATATCGCTCCACCTATACTACTCGCATCTTGACTGGTATCGTACTGATTACCCTTGGGGACGCACAGGACGTGGTACAGGCAGACTAGACTCTAAAGGCAACTGGAAGAGCTACTATACATTTATGAACAACCAACTTACCGAGTTGCTAACTAACTACGGAAAGATTGGCGCAATATGGTTCGATGGATGGTGGGACCATGATGAAGACCCCACATTCGATTGGCAACTGCCTGAGCAGTACGCCCTCATCCACAAATTACAACCTGCCTGTCTGATAGGAAATAACCACCACAAGACCCCATTTGAAGGTGAAGACATACAGATTTTCGAGCGCGACCTTCCTGGTGAAAACCGATGGGGATATTCTGGACAAGATATAAGTAGACTGCCTTTGGAAACCTGCGAAACTATGAATGGTATGTGGGGATACTTGATATCTGACCAGAACTACAAAGACAAAAAGACACTGATACAATATCTGGTACGTGCAGCCGGGAAAAACGCCAACCTACTTATGAATATAGGTCCGCAACCCGATGGTAATCTACCCGAGCTGGCTCTGAAACGCCTGGCCGAAATGGGCGAATGGATGAATACCTATGGCGAAACCATATACGGGTGCCGCGCCGGAATGGTTGAACCTCACAGTTGGGGCGTAACCACCGAGAAAAACAACAAACTGTACGTACATATACTTGATCTGAAAGACCGGGGACTCTTTATCCCTATTGGCAAACAAAAGATTAAGAGTGCTGTAGACTTTATAACCCGCAAGCCTGTAAAGACTACACGCACAGACGGCGGCATAACGATTACGCTCGACAAGGCTCCCACTGAGATAGACAAGGTTATAGAACTACAACTAAAATAAGGCTCTGCCATTATGGGAAGAAATAAATTTTCGCAGACAGAAATCACCCAGATAGGAAAACTGCTCAGACAGAAAAACGCTGTAAACCGTGCCCGACAAAAAATGATAAGGCACGAACTTAGGGTAGACTACGAATTCAATATATCCGATTTTAATAGTCCGGGGCAAGCTTTCGGCGAGAAAGAATTACAAGCAGCTATAGCCCGTGGCGCTATACAAATACTTGACGAAGCCACTATAGCCGACATGAAGGCCAAGCGGGCACGAGACCATGCCCGAGATGAGGCCGAGCTGCAACGCCAAGCCATAGAACAAGGACAACAAACCGACTGGCAGCAAGCCATGCGTGAATGGCAAGAATGGGAAAAAACAAGCAATAACACGTAATCTTTTTCTTGAAATCTTACTGATAGCTCGCAAGTAATTGAAAATCAATGTACATTTCGCTTACAATGGAGCGTAAGAAACAAACGAGAAACAAGAGAATCACTAAACCACAATCCGAAAGCATAGCTAAACATAAATTAACACGGAAACG
>CAVHVH010000217.1:0-2502 GCA_963639385.1 Oscillospiraceae bacterium | reverse complement strand
GTGAAAATAGTAAGAGGATTACAAAAGCCATATCTACCGAAGGCTTCTTCGAAAATTACTCTAATTTACTAAAGAAAATTAAGGCAAAATCAGAAAGACATTTTAAACATGCCGTAACCACTTTCTTTGATATTCTCGATGAGAATAATCTTGAAATTAGTGATTTTAGCAATGGCCAAAGAGGCGTATGTGGGTACTTTGTCAAGATGCAAAATGGAAAATATAGCAATGAAGACTTGCTAACCACTACCATATACAACGCCATAGAAAACCCTAGAAAATGGGTAAAAAAAGCCGACCAAAAGCCGGGTAATCAGAAATACGATTTGGTGTGTCAAAAACTTATGCCTTTGCTACAAGAAACAGAGCATATGCGTCAAGAACAACTGCGATTATATCAATCGGCTAATCTTACTTTACGCCATCTCAATCAGTTGCGGCTTTTAGGGAATATAGAAAATACCATACGCAAAATTAATGGCGATGCCAACAGATTCTTGCTGAGTGATACCCAATATTTGCTTAATGGAATTATCCAGGATAGTGACACCCCTTTCGTGTTCGAAAAGATTGGTACTCGTTTGAAACACATTATGATCGACGAATTTCAGGATACAAGCACCATCCAGTGGAAGAATTTCAAGATATTGCTCATGGATTGTATGAGTAATGAAGGGAGTAACAATCTTATCGTTGGTGATGTAAAACAGAGTATCTATCGCTGGCGGTCTAGTGACTGGAGACTGCTGAACAACATTGAAAAAGAATTCACAAACCCTACTGATGATATCGAAATAAAGCCTCTTAGAACCAACCGCCGATCAGACTATAATATAGTAACCTTTAACAATACCTTCTTTTTGCTTGCCGCCGAATTTGAAAGTAAATCATTAGATAAAAGCAATGAAGCCGCGCAATTAACGCAAGCCTATTCCGATGTAAAGCAAGAACACTTTAGAAGAAAACAAGAGGGAAGAGTTGAAATAACCCTTAGGCCAAGCGAAGAATACAAAGAGCAAATAATGGATGATGTCCATAAAACTATTGAAAATATATTGAATTCCGGATATAATCCTAAAAGTATCGCTATATTGTGTAGAAGCAAATCAACCATTCAAAATATTGCCAATTATTTTAACGAGAATTATCCGGAAATTCCCCTTGTTTCTGATGAAGCATTCCGTTTAGATTCGTCTGATGCAGTTAATACTATTATCAGTTCTTTGCGCTTCATAATCACCCCAGACAACGCTATCGAAAGAGCATTTCTTGAACGTGCTGGAATACTTAAATCTTTAGAACGTGCAAGAGAAGCACTTGTCACGATGCCTTTATACGATTTAGTTCAGAAAATTTACGGAATGCTTGATGACAAAATATATCATAATCAGAGTGCATATATTTTTGCTTTCTTTGATCAACTCGCCAAGTTTCTTAACGAAAATATGTCAGACATTAAAAATTTCGTTGACGAATGGGACTCGTCTCTGCACGAAAAAGCAATACAAAGCAGTCAAGATAGTGGAATAAGGCTACTTACAATTCACAAAAGCAAAGGACTGGAATTTGACCATATTATTATTCCTGCTTGCGATTGGAGAATGGAGCAAAACAGTACGCTTTGGTGCACTCCCAAAACAGAACCTTTTAGTGCTATGCCACTTGTACCCATTGACTTCTCTAAAAAAAATATGGAGAATTCTATCTATGAAAAAGATTACTATTACGAACATCTACAGAACACGGTAGACAACCTTAATCTACTTTATGTTGCATTTACTCGTGCAAAAACTAGCCTCTATATTTTCGGCAAACGTGGTTCGGCCACAATGCGTTCGGCTCTAATCGAAGCTATTTGGGAAGATTTAACTAGTCAACTTAAGATACCCTATACAGGCGATCTAAAAGATAAAAATGGATGTATACATTTCGATTTTGGCATACTTCCGAATGCCGCTTCCTGCACAGAGGGCATACAACAAAAGGTCGAAAATAAAAATGTATTTCAGTACTCATATACACCTATCGAAATACACACAATCAAGAAAAGCAATTCGATTGCCACATTCAGGCAAAGTAACCAAAGTATTGAATTTGTTACAGGATATGATTCTGACGACCACAATCAATATATCAAATTAGGCAATGTTTTACATAAGATATTCTCCATTATACATACTTCAAACGATATAGACCATGCTCTGTTACTATTAGAAAATGAGGGAGTACTTTACAATGATGAAATAAAAAAATCGCAACTCGTAGGTATGCTACGTAAACGACTGGAGCACCCTAAAGTACGTGACTGGTTCTCTGCGCATTGGACAATACTCAACGAATGTTCTATACTTTACTACGACAATGAGGAGCATAGAACATGCCAACTGCGCCCAGACAGAGTAATAACCGATGGTAATGAATACATCGTCATAGACTTTAAGTTTGGTTCTCCCCAAAAAGAATATCATAATCAAGTAAAAGAATATATGCAATTACTTATCC
>CAVHVH010000216.1:1921-2520 GCA_963639385.1 Oscillospiraceae bacterium | reverse complement strand
AACGTAGCTTAAGCAAGGTCTCTCAAGAATTAACAGTTATTATATCCATATGCACTATGATAGTACTTGTAGTCTATACAGGAAGCATTGCTCTTATCCCCAGCTTTCGCTCCCAAGCAATACTGTTTGGCGTAGCAGGACTATCTATTCCTTGTACTTCACTTGGTGCTTCTTGGTTCCTTACTGCCAACGAGCAATATGCCTTTATGGCTATTAGAAGCATCGCATCATACTTGGTAATTGTAGTTTTTATGTTTATCTTTGTTCAATCTTCAACCGACGTCATAGCATGGACGGCTATTTCTTTAGGGGGGATATCTTTATCCAATATCGCAGGATTTATATATATGAAAACCCACACAAAATTCTTATGCATATCCCAACTCGAATTAACAAAGCATTTTAAGCCAATGATTTTGTTCTTTCTAACCTCGGCTGCAACAAGTATTTATACAGGTCTCGACACAGTAATGCTTGGAACTATGACCAATACTGAACAAGTAGGATATTACGCCGTTGCCGTAAAAATCAAAAACGTTCTCGTAGCAATAATGGGAGCCTTGGCTGGGGTCATTGTTCCTCGCATTGCTTATTACCTT
>CAVHVH010000216.1:594-1911 GCA_963639385.1 Oscillospiraceae bacterium | reverse complement strand
TTAAGCAACTGATCAGTTCAACCGTGCGTCTTGCTCTTATTTACGCGCCATTTGCAGTCGCATGCATATGCGTGTTTGCAAACGCTGTTGTTACCTTACTTGCTGGCAATGAATATAGCCACTCTATTATTTTATTGCAAACAATGATGCCTGCTTTCTTTTGTATTTGCTTTTCTTACATCACCTCCCAAGAATTTATGACCCCTTTTGGATTTGAAAAACAAATGACTATTTCATACCTATGCGCTGGAGCGATCAACCTGATATTAAACCTTGCACTTATTCCTTCATTTGAGGCTCTCGGAGCAGCTATAGCCACTACAATTTCAGAGATTTTTGTTCTAATCTACCAAACAGCCATTCTTTCCCGACATTTTAACTTGTCAGACTATTGTCAAGGCGTAACTAGGGTAATTTCTCCAGTGGTCATTTCAATTGGCATAGTATGTGTCATCGCGTTTTTTTTCGGCACTTCATTTGTTACCGCAATTACCGCTACTGCAATAGGAGCATCCGCTCTCCTTCTTGGCTTAGCCCTCTCTGGTGAAGATCTTGTACTTGGCCTAACTCGTTCGTTTCCGTTCCGCCAAAAATAAAGTTGAACTCCAAGCAGAATATTGTTACTCCTCTACCCGTTTATCAAAAAAAACACAGTCAAACAAATATTGTTGCCTCCTTAAAATCAAAAGAACAAGCCTGTACTATCCCAAAATATCTTTGGTCTTGTACAATTAAACACCATCGAATGATCGCAATATTAACCAACAGGAAGGTCTTATTTTGAATTGCGCTCTAATATTTGCGGGAGATTCAGGATCCAGAATGAAGGGAGCAAAAATACCTAAGCAGTTCCTCGAATTAGGCAGAAAGCCAATCCTCGCACATACGATTCAATATTTCCAAAATTCGCCAACAATTGACTCTATTGTTGTTGTTTCTATAGCCGACGAAATCGATAAAGTCAACCAAATTAAATTATTGAATGGAACAATTTCAATAATGTTTGTTCCATTGTTGCTGGAGGAGCAACCGGTCAGCAATCCATCTACTATGGTCTTCTCGAACTTGAAAAGATTGGAAACACAAAAAATGACGACATTGTCCTTATGCACGATGGAGTAAGGCCACTTATCGACCAAAAGACAATTGAATCATGTATACAATCTGTCAAAAAAAGAGGATGCACCGCAACAATTGCACCTTCGGTCGAAACTGTCATCATCGAAAAAGACGGGAAAGTTGAAACTGTCATGAATCATTCTCGCCGCAAATTGGCACAAGCCCCACAAGGTTTTTCCGCTCAGATACTCGCAGCTC
>CAVHVH010000216.1:0-507 GCA_963639385.1 Oscillospiraceae bacterium | reverse complement strand
CAAAGCGTGACTTCTTTGCCTTTAAAGGAGATTTAATGGGATATAAAACCAACATCGCTCTTATATTTGCTGGCGGAATGGGCTCAAGAATGCGAGGAGCCAAAACTCCAAAGCAGTTTTTGGAGCTTGGCGGAAAAACAATCATCGCTCATACAATTAATCATTTTGAGCAACATCCTTTGGTCGATTCTATTGTGGTTGTTTGCATAGAGTCGGGCATTCCCTTGTTAAAGCAAATAATCAAAAATGAGCATTTTGAAAAAGTTGACGCTATTGTTTCGGGGGGCTCATCGGGGCAAGAATCAATCTTTAAGGGTTTGGAAGAAATTGATAAGCAAGGGTTAGCCAACGAAAGATCTATTGTTCTTGTTCATGATGGTGTTCGACCTCTTATTGATGAAAAAACTATTACTGATTGCATAGAATCGGTAAGAGCAAAAGGCTGCACGGCAACAACGGCACCTGCGGTTGAAACCATAATTGAAGAATGTGATGACCATGTGCAAC
>CAVHVH010000215.1:0-2545 GCA_963639385.1 Oscillospiraceae bacterium | reverse complement strand
ACAAGATGATGGCTGCCGGTTTCGACATCAAGCCTACTCAGAGTGCCATCTGCGCGCCAACATGGACGAACTGGAGAAATGTCTGCAAGAAGCCCAAGCTCAGCGTTTCCGCATAATCTGTACCGATGGCGTATTCTCTATGGACGGCAACGTAGCTCCGATGGATAAGATTTGCGACCTGGCCGAGAAATACGACGCACTGGTTATGGTTGACGAGTCTCACTCTGCCGGTGTTGTAGGTGCCACGGGACACGGCGTTAGCGAGCTCTGCAATACCTACGGCCGCGTAGACATATATACCGGCACACTGGGCAAATCGTTCGGCGGTGCACTCGGTGGCTTTACCACTGGCCGCAAAGAGATAATTGAAATGTTGCGCCAGAGCAGCCGCCCGTATCTATTCTCTAACTCATTGGCTCCATCTATCATCGGCGCAAGCCTCGAGGTATTCAAAATGCTCAAGGAAGACAATTCTATACACGATCGCTTGGTAGAAAACGTAAACTATTTCCGCGACAAGATGATGGCTGCCGGTTTCGACATCAAGCCTACTCAGAGTGCCATCTGCGCCGTAATGCTCTACGACGCTCCGCTCTCACAGCGCTATGCCAACCGCCTATTAGAAGAGGGCATCTATGTTACAGGCTTCTACTATCCGGTAGTACCTAAGGGCGAGGCTCGCATACGCGTTCAACTTTCAGCCGCACACACCCGCGAACAGCTTGACAAGTGTATCAACGCCTTTGTCAAAGTAGGTAAAGAGCTTGGTGTTCTTAAATAACACCATTACAATACAACAACCTATACCCGCAGGCATGCTATATACAGAGCATGCCTGCGTTTTTTATAGAACCTATACTAAGAAATAGGTAATAACATGGTCATCATTAATAGGTAGATTTATAAAAAGGGCACGTTTCACAACGTGCCCTTAACCTTTAAACATCACTAATTAATTTGCAGAGAGGTGGTATAATCACTACCTTGTAGCAGTTCTATAAGCTTTTATACAAATAGAACACACACTTGGCAATTTTAACGTCCACCTTTTATACACATTTTGTAGTCAATCATTGCATGGTTGTCAAAGCATAACGACTAGCCTTCTGTTTGCGCTCGCAGAAACGTTCGCATTGGGCACAGATATCATAGCCCAACATAGCGCCAAGTATAAAGTCTTCTTCTGGCGAGAGTTCAGACAGAGGTTTGGTAACGATAAGGCGTATGGCATCGAGACATTCACGTCGCCCGAAGTATAGGTTAAGTCTGTCGTTGCCTATTGGTTGCAGAATATAATCTATGCCTTGATGCTCGAGACGCTCAAGGGCGTAGTCCTTGTACTTTTTATTAAAGGTGAACAGCACCATGCGGCGCACTCCTTTACGATACTCATATATATGGTTCGAAAGAACCTTCAAGTCAACTGGCATAAAATTATCTGTTATGGGTGGTTCTATAAATTAGCTTTGTCAGATTTTGGATTTATTTTCAAGAATAAAGTGTAAGTGAGCGAAAGAATAATGCGGGCATTATGACTAAGTGAACTGGCACTTTGAACCGAAAAGAAACCAAAAGATGACAAAACGCAATTCTCCAAACAAAGAATGAACTTGGCGGTGGTAATTTATAGAACCACCCTTATACTATTTACATTAGGGGGGGCTATACTCATTAGAGCAAAGGCTTTACGGCCTCTATCCAAGCATCTACGCGACTTTCGGTCTTATCGTCCTCGTTTACATCGTCAAGGGCCAGTCCTACAAAGTTACCATCAACTACAGCCTCACTGTCGTCAAAGCTATAATCTGCCGCAGGCACGCTACCCACCACATTAGCTCCAGCCTCTACGGCTGCATCGTAGAGTTCTTTCATACCTCCACAGAAAGTATCGCAATAGCTTTCACAGTCGCCGCATCCAAACAGAGCTACTGTCTTTCCGGCCAGTCCTGTAGCCTTGATGGTTTTTACACCGTCGTACCAGTCGTCCTGCATTTCACCAGCGCCCCATGTAGAGGTTCCCAGCAGCAAGTTTTCGTTATTGTTTATCACATCGGCAGTAAGTTTCTGCACGTCAATAGCCTCAACGCCCAGCTTGCCGGCTATATTCTCGGCTATGCTTTGGCATGTTCCAGTAGAGGAACCGTAGATTACGATAGTACTTTTCATTATATTTACTGTTATGGTTTGTTTTTTATTTTATAGGGGCTATACTGCATTGTAGGCACCTTTCACCCCGTTGATTATCACAATGCAAAGTTAGGTCTTACCTATCGCTCCCACAATACCCAAAAATGATGTTTTTCGCCCTACCCAAAAATGATGACTCGCCGACTAATAGAAAGGCTGATTCAATGAACACACGCCATAAAATGCACGCAAAGCGCATATACCGCAAGTTCAATTTAAAAGTGCGTTGCTTATTGAATTTTTGTGAGGTGCTTACAAAATGATACGTTAAACTTTCTTAATGAAATGACGAAATTAAGGGCAGTTTTTGCAAGCAAAAGGGTCGTCGGAGAAAACGACGCGATTCTCGCGATGCTTA
>CAVHVH010000214.1:0-2582 GCA_963639385.1 Oscillospiraceae bacterium | reverse complement strand
ACCCCAAAATGGGCTATTTTTGGCCAAAACTTTGCGACTTTTTATCGAAAAAAATGGGACGGAAATTGCCCGTTTTATAACATTCGTTAACTATAATCGTACGCTATTTGTTAAATATTCCAAATACACTTTGAAGACTGCTTACAATTTGAAAGCAATATGTTCAGAGGCGACTTTCCTACCTCAATGTAAGCGAAGCCAAATCTAGCGAAAAAACAAAAAAATGCCAAGCAATGGGCAAATAGAATGAAGGGTGGTTCTAAAAATTACCACCGCCAAGTTCATTCTTTGTTGGAGAATTGCGTTTTGTCATCTTTCGGTTTCTTTTCGGTTCAAAGTGCCAGTTCGCTCAGTCATAATGCCCGCATTATTCTTTCGTTCACTGACAATTTGTCCTCGAAAATAATTATGAAATCTGACAAAGTTAATTTATAGAACCACCCTGAATAGAAATAGAAATAGAAATAGAACGAATGGCAAATCCCGATGTTCAGACTATGAACATCGGGATTTGAGCGATTCTAATTACCGCCATTGAGTTCGTACTCTATTGCAGGATAGCATTAAAGTACGTTATCTATAAATTTTATCAGACTTCGTGGTACCATCAGTATATGTGATCACGCGAACATAAACGCCCGTAGAAGGAGCCGCACACTCAATACCCATAAGATTGAAATAGCGCACTCGAGCAATGGTTTTTCCATTTATAACAGAAGGCGTAACACCTGTATGATAGTTGTCCACGAACGACCCATTGACTGGAGCAAGAGTCCAACCGCCATTAGCAGTTGCCCCTGAAGGGAGCACAGACGGCCGTTGCTTGTTGCGGAATGCTATGGCGTAGAAATTATACAAAGAATTTTCTCCAGTTGCACTGAATTTGCTTTCTATGCCGTCTTCCATACTCCAATCTATCTTTGCTTCGCCCACAAGATTGTAATCATTGAGTCCTGTTGCAGCTGATGGCATAGAGAATGTTGTTTTATCGGTATCAAGCACTGCATTCTCTATATAGACATATTCGTATGGTTTGGGACTAACAAGATAAACTTTTTGCGCTTCTTGGGGTTGTACAAGTGCAAAGTTAGCCAGGTTTTCCTTATTAGCAGCAAACTCATCACCATCAGAGAATGCTAATGCACTGGAAAGGATATTAATAGTAGGATTACCCTGCTCATCGCGCGTTAGATATCCCCGTAGTGTTCCACCAGGAATAGTTGTTTTAGAGCTACTCATACCTGCAGCCATTCCTGCTACACCTTTAAGTCTAATCCAGTTACTTTGGTCGAAACCAGCATTAGAGTATGGGTCTTCCTTAGAAGCGCATTCTTGCTTTGGAGTGTAGTTATTGTTGTCTTTAGCAAAAATCACGCTGCCGTCGTCAGATTTGTATACAGCGGTAAGATTATCGGTTACGGTATACAAGCCATTTTCTGTTCCACTCTTTACAATATCTTTTAAGGGCATACTGGTTGTTGTATTATCTTCCAGCACATACCAGTTGGCCACCATATAATTTTCCAGTTCGGTACCAGCCGAGTCTTCTGTACGGTGACGATACCATACCAAGCAGTATGTATAGTTATTGTCTTTAGGATTGTACACATTGGGCAGTTTCGCATCGATGCGGTATGTATCATCCCACGACTTACTTTGTGTCCAGCTGGTAGTCCATCCTCCGGTGCCGAACACGCCACCGCCCCAGGCCCATTCTTGTTTTCCGATACCCAGCGACACCGTTACGTCTATACTTGTAGACTCAGACTGGTCTTCGCCGCCGCCTTTGCTATACGACAGCGATACAGACTCGTCGGCATCCTCTTCTGGCACATCGAAGGCCGTACTAAATCTGAAATAGTCAGATTTGTCGACCTTGAAAGCAGTGCGCATTGCAGCCTCGTCATAAGCTCCATGCTTGTACGATCCCACATCGCCTACGGTATGCGATATTACATTTGTACCAATCTGCCTACATGTTGTACCCTGTACCATTTCGTTGTATTCGGATACAGACATGCCTTTCTGGAGCATTCCTGTGCTGCGAACTTTGACTATCTTGAATTGTTCGCCTACCATTTCGGGGGCAGCCTCACACTTTATTACTTTATAGGTATACTGATCGGCCGGCATATAATAGAATACCACAAAGTCTTCGCCCGACTGGGTTCCAGAGCTACGGCTTTCGCTTTCGCTTACAGTTGTTCTGAACTGGTTTGTCCAGCTATGTACAACAGCCGTATGCACATTAACCGAGAATATACCGCCAAACTTAGCGGTTACATCCACACCGCCACCAACTCGCCACGTTGTAGCATCTGTATAGCTTGTTGACGACGATGAGCTCTTAGTAAAGGCTACCGATCCGTACTTACTGGTCATTCCCTTGATATAAGGAGGAGCCGCCAACACATATCCTATTACAGGGTTGGTAGATATCACGTCTTTCCTCATAAGTTTAAGAAATGCACCCTTCCCGTCCTGCACTGTTGTAAGGGCAAGTGAAAGTGGCGAGCCGCTCGTTTCTGAAATAGGATTGGAGGACGAGAGATACCATGTGGCCGACTTTAATTTCACATCGC
>CAVHVH010000213.1:0-2626 GCA_963639385.1 Oscillospiraceae bacterium | reverse complement strand
ATAGTTCGTTTGTCAAGAATTAGGGCGAGAGTTATGTTAAAAGCCGTTAAATTTGTCAAATATTCGCATTTCACGGTCAAAAATTAGGGGTTTCAGCTCCATCCACCTCTGTTGATAACTCCAAAATTACCCCAAAATGGGCTATTTTGGGCCAAAACTTTGCGACTTTTTATCGCAAAAAATGGGGCAAAAATGCACTATTTTATAACATTCGTTAACTATAATAATGCGCTATTTGTTAAATATTCTAAACACACTTAAAGGTTGCTTACAATTTGTAAGCTTATAGCAGGGAATACCGCAAAACTATTAAGGGTGGTATAAATCAACATTAACCGATTTATACCACCCTTAATAGATTGTCATGGATTGACTACATTATGCGGATTGCCAGCAAGGAAACAGCGGATATTCTCAAAAGTAGCATCAAGCAACCGCTGGCGTGCCTCAACCGAAGCCCATGCTATATGGGGCGTAATAAAGGCGTTAGGCTGACCGAAGAGGGGATTGTCGGCCAAAGGAGGTTCGCTACACATCACGTCGGCACCATAGCCGCCAAGTTGTCCTGAAGCTAAGGCTTCGGCTACATCGGCCTCGCATACTAGAGGTCCGCGCCCAGTATTTACAAGCAGTGCTCCACGCTTCATGCGGGCCAAAGTACGCCTATTAATAAGTTCATAGGTTGAGTCGGTTAGCGGACAGTGCAGGGTAAGAATATCGCTCACTCCAAAGAGTCCCTCCAGGGTAGTCTTTTGAATATAGTCAGGCAAGTCAGTAGAATTCTTGCTAGTATAAGCAAAAATGTCCATACCAAACTCACGGGCAATAGAGGCCACGCGCATACCGATATGTCCAAGTCCAACTATGCCGAGGGTTTTCCCGGCCAGTTCGCTTACAGGCTGGTCCCAATAACAGAAGTCTGGGGCGGCCGCCCAGCGTCCTTGGCGCGACTGCTGGGCATAATAGGCCACGCGATTAGTCATATTGAGTATTTGGGCAAACACCATCTGCGCCACGCTATCGGTACTATATGCGGGCACATTGCACACAGTAATGCCCAGTTCGCGTGCAGCCAAAGTGTCAATGGTGTTGTATCCCGTGGCCAGCACACATACAAGCCGCAGATGGGGTAACTTACTGAGTATATCCCTTGTCAAGGTTACCTTGTTGGTCACTATAATTTCGGCATCGTGTGCCCGGGCTATTACATCTTCGGGTAGGGTGCGGTCGTACACCGTTACCTCACCCATCTCTGAAAGAGGTTGCCAGGTAAGGTCGCCCGGATTAGACGCATACCCGTCTAACAATACTATCTGCATATCTAATAGAACTATTTTCATAATTATTTGTCGTCTTTATAGCGGTCACCCCAACAGTTGAGCATACGCTGATAGAGTTTCTCTTCGGCTGGGCTGTGCTGGGCATGCCAAAAGCGGTAACTGGCGAGTTCGGCCGGAAGATATGACTGCTGTACAAAATTGCCAGGGTAATCGTGGGGATAGAGATACCCATCGTGATAACCCAGTTGCTTCATCAGTGCAGTAGGAGCATTGCGTATAGGAAGCGGAACCTGCAAATTTCCCGTTTCGCGTACAGTGGCAAGGGCAGAATCTATAGCCAGATAAGCCGAATTGCTTTTGGGGCTGGTGGCAAGATATACTACAGCCTCGGCCAAGGCTATTCTACCCTCGGGCCACCCTATCTTGGCCACCACATCAAAGGCGGCATTGGCCATAAGCAGTGCGTTGGGGTTGGCCAATCCTATATCCTCGGCTGCACTTATTACTACACGCCGTGCTATAAATTTAGGATCTTCACCACCCTCTATCATCCGTGCCAGCCAATAGATGGCCGCATCGGGATCGCTTCCACGTATACTCTTGATAAAGGCCGAAATGATATCGTAGTGCATTTCACCGTCTTTGTCATAAGCCAAGGGATTCTGCTGAAGTCGCTCTTCTACCAACTGGTCGGTAACAACAACCTGTTCACTTGAGTCAGCCCCTACAACAAGTTCAAGAATATTGAGCAGCTTTCGCGCATCGCCACCACTATAACGTAGCAGAGCCCCTGTTTCTTGCAGACTAATATGGCGACGGCTAAGTTCTACATCCTGAGTAACCGCCCGATGAAGCAGCGATAACAGGTCATCGCGCTCAAGTGACTTGAGTACATATAGCTGACAACGGGAAAGTAAAGGACGAATAATCTCGAACGATGGGTTCTCTGTAGTAGCGCCAATAAGCGTTACCACGCCGCGCTCTACGGCTCCGAGAAGACTATCTTGCTGGGATTTGGAAAAACGGTGAATCTCGTCAATAAAAAGGATTGGAGAAGCCGAATTGAAAAAACGGCCACTCTTGGCACGCTCTATCACATCGCGTACATCCTTGACACCACTTGTAACGGCGCTTAGCGTATAAAAGGGGGTCTGTAACATATTGGCCACAATCTGAGCCAATGTAGTTTTGCCCACGCCGGGAGGTCCCCAAAGTATAAACGAAGAAATATGCCCCGTATCTATCATCTTGCGGAGCACGGCGCCCTCACCTACCAGATGTTGTTGCCCTACATATTCATCTAATGTACGCGGGCGCATTCTTTCTGCCAACGGTTCACTCATAAC
>CAVHVH010000212.1:0-2633 GCA_963639385.1 Oscillospiraceae bacterium | reverse complement strand
CTACTATAGCAACTTCCTTTTTAGAGATGCCTGTGTTTTCTGAAATCTTGTTTACAATTTCTGTCTTTGTCATTGTTGTTTTATTATTTTTGTATGAATATTATATTACCTTATTCTTTTTGTGGATGCAAATTTAATAGTTTTTTATGTGATATGAAAAGAATATCTACCTTTTTTGCATTTTTATAGGGTATTTTTTTGTTATAAGTTCCTCATTTGTAACTTCTTGACGTACTGTGAGCCCATTCCTGTAATGAGTTCTGCCTATGTTAATATAGTCTTTGTTTTGTTTGTAGGTATTCTTGCTGGGGTGGGGGTTAAAGTTGTTTAATTTTATCTTCGTTTTTAAGGTGTTGTGCCAGTTTTTCTTTATCCACATAATATATTTTTATGTTTCTTGGGTGCGGGTACTTGGCAAAAAATGGGTCGTTTGTATAGTACCAGCATACGCTTTTTATTTTGTCGTATTGTCTTAATATGTGGTTAAACTGGTGTATTCTTGTTCTTGGGGGAATAGTTATGGCAGTTTCTCCGTTAACCATCTCGCATACGGCTACAATATTATATATGGTCTGTTTGTTATCGGTATCTTCTCTGCCATAATGTGTGCTTATGGTTACGTTCCGTCCAAAATCGCAATTTATTTTGTACATTAGGGTTTTGAACATAATCCCGTGTGAACTTGTATCCCTTATGTCAGGTGCAACTGTCCATAACCTTAAGTGTATCATCTCGTGTATGATAATGTCTTCGGCATTACGTTCATCTATATCGTATCTTATATTCAGCTTCATGGTATAGATTGGTGTTTTGCCATTACGACCGTTGTCATAAGTGCGGCACATCTGCCCCATGTATGTTTTTACGTTGGTCAAACAAAACTTAGGTACGGGAAGTTTTCCTTTGAATATTATTTTGTTGAAATGGTCGAAGCGTTGTCTGACAAAATCCAGTGTATATATCATTTTTCGTAAACAAGTAATTGGGTATAATAACAAGAATGGTATTAAAATCT
The DNA here is from genome assembly GCA_963639385.1 of Oscillospiraceae bacterium. GTDB lineage: Bacteria > Bacteroidota > Bacteroidia > Bacteroidales > Bacteroidaceae > Prevotella. The sequence goes on along the minus strand of CAVHVH010000212.1, from coordinate 1,618 downwards.
TGAAATCAGCTCAAGCTATTTTGTACGCACCTTAGATATATGCAAAAGTACTGATTTTTTGCGGCTTGACAATTATAGCTGTAATTTTTTTAGTATTTTCTGTCGCTACAGGTGGTTAGAGTCTTTTAAAAATGGTAATTTTGCTTGCAGATTATGCAACGCAAGATAATACATGTTGACATGGATGCCTTCTTCGCCTCGGTTGAGCAGCGTGATAATGCTTCTCTCCGCGGCAAGCCCATTGCTGTTGGATTCGACGGAGAGCGTGGAGTGGTAAGTACGGCCAGTTACGAGGCTCGCCGATATGGAGTACATTCTGCTCAGTCTATGCAGACTGCTCATAGATTGTGCCCTAATTTAACGGTTGTTCCCTGTCGCCATGAGTATTATGCCGAAGTGTCGGCGCAGATACATGCCATCTTTGCCGATTATACCGATATAATAGAGCCAATATCGCTCGATGAGGCCTTTCTTGATGTTTCTGTTAGTAAGAATGGTGTGACTATGGCTGTTGATATTGCGCGTGAAATAAAGCAACGTATATTTACCGAACTGCATCTTACTGCTTCTGCGGGTGTGTCTTTCAATAAATTTTTGGCCAAGATTGCCAGTGACTATCGCAAACCCGATGGCTTGTACGTAGTCCATCCGCAGCGTGCGCTTGAATTTATTGGTGCTCTGCGTGTTGAGCAATTCTGGGGTGTCGGGCCCAAAACAGCCGAACGTATGCACCATATGGGTATTTTTACAGGTGAACAGTTGCGCGAGGTGTCGCGCCACCATCTCTGCGAGGTTTTTGGTAAGATGGGCGGTGTGTATTACGACTTTGCGCGGGGTATAGATTTAAGGCCAGTGGTGTCAGATTATGTGCGCAAGTCGGTAGGGTGCGAGCAGACCTATCTGCGTGATATAAGCTTGCGCTCTGTAGTCATTATCGAATTGTATCATCTTGTAGTAGAACTTGAAGAGCGCTTGAAAGCTGCTAAATTTGCAGGATACACACTTACATTGAAGGTAAAATATGCCGATTTTACTCAAATTAGCAAGCGTCTTACCACTACCAAACCATTTAAGACAAAGGCCGATATATTGCCTTTGGCCAAACGGCTACTTTCGCAAGTTGTTTATTCGTCGGCGCATCCTATACGACTGATGGGGCTTTCTGTATCTAATCCTCCTTCAGATAGTGGTGCTGAGTGGATAGAAGGGATGCTTGACTTTCAAGATTAAGGGAGTGCAGTACCACCCTTAATTGTTAACGCCTAAAACGGATGATATTTTGTGAAGTGTCAAATTGTAAGCACTTCTTTAGGCGTGTTTAGAATATTTAACAGATTGCATTCTTGCATAGTTAACAAATGTTACAAAAGTGCCAATTTTCACCCCATTTTTTTCGATAAAAAGTGCGAAAGTTTTGGCCAAAAATAGCCCATTTTGGGGTAATTTAGGAGTTGTCAACAGAGGTAGATGATGTCTAAAACCCTAATTTTTGACCGCATAATACTAATATTTGGCAAATTTAACGGCTTTTAACATAACTCTCGCCCTAATTCTTGACAAACGAACTATAATTTTTGAGAACCTAAAGACCATCTTTAGCGGCGTAAAGGATAACTCT
>CAVHVH010000211.1:0-2647 GCA_963639385.1 Oscillospiraceae bacterium | reverse complement strand
CGGCCACGGCCTTGATGGGGTTGCCGAGGTTCAAGCGATAATTGGTGAAAACAATATCTCCTTTCCTTTCTGATTTTAAATCTGTTAATTTCTTTGTATTTTCGACGCGAATAGCTACAATCTTAGTCGTGGTAGACCCCGAATCAATACCGATGACAATCTGTTGTTTGCCTTGGAAAAGGGGCTTGCTCTTTATGTCATATGTAGATTTTGATTTAAGCCATACTTCATGCTCTTGGGAACTATTGAATAGGGGACGTAGATTACTATTCCATTTGGTGTCTATATCTTTGTTCAAGCGTGCGCTTAAATCATGAAGGTTTGTAATGTATTTGTTCGATTTTTCAGCCATAGCCTTTGCATGATAAGCACATCCTAAGGCTGGAATCAGATTGCTGTCTTCTGATACGATGAAGCAATCTGTAGATAGGTGCATGTAGTCACAAAAAGCCTTGCGTAAGGCTGGGAGAAAGGTGAACGGACCGCCACAAAGGAGGATTGGTGCCTGAAAGTTCATGCCATGAGAGAGAGTTACAACCGTTTGTACCGCTATGCTGTGGAAGATACTTGCGGCAATGTCTTCTTTTGGAAGGTTGCGTGACATGAGATTCTGTATGTCGGTCTTAGCGAATACACCACAACGTGCAGCCATTGGGTAGATATGAGTAGCCTTCATTGCCAACTCGCTCATCTGCTGGTTGTCTATGCCCATCAGTACACTCATCTGGTCGATAAAAGCGCCTGTACCCCCAGCGCAATTGCCGTTCATGCGCAGTTCCATACTGCCATTGTTTTTAAAGAAAATGACCTTGGCATCTTCTCCTCCAATGTCAATAAGGGACTTGGCTTTGGGATTCGTCTGACGAGAATAGATGCTGGCTGCTACAACTTCTTGTACAAACTCTGCTTCCAATTGTTCTGCGGTGGCCATGCCGACACTTCCAGTTACACAGATACATATATTGGGTGATGAAGGTGTGCATTGGTTGGGACAATTCTTGTTTCTCCAAAGAATATCTGATAAGTCGGCGAAGTAATTCCTTATTAAATTGCAGATTTGTGCGTTATGGCGTTCATATTTGTGATATACAAGAATTCCTTTATCATCGAGTACAGCAATCTTGGCGGTAGTAGAACCTACGTCAAGTCCGACATAATAGTTGCCTGGACTGTTGGTAGGCTTGGCTGTAGTTTTGTTAGCTTTCTCCATTCTTTCTTCTTTGGCTATTTTTCTTTTGGGTTGCAAAAGTACGAAAAACTTTTGTAAAGAGGAAATTTTTTAGTGTATAATTATTAAATAGGTATATAAGGAGAATAATATACTACATAAATAACTTCTGCAAAAAAAATCAAATATGTATAATCAGTTTATTCATATCCCGGAAGGCACTCCATGCAATAGGAACGGACAAGCAAAACGAACAGACATCGGCCCAAGCCTGACACATTTCCACGCCCAATAAACCCAAAAAGTGAGGAAGAATAAAAATTAGAGGAATAAAGAAAAGACCGCTGCGTGCCGCTGCGACAAGATTCGCGCGTATTGGTTTGCGAATGGTTTGCATCAACATATTGGTAAGCACTATGGTTGATACGAGTGGATAACTGATTACTTGCCAAGTTAATGCTGTTGCACCAACCTTGATGACGTTGGGGTCGCTGCGGAAAAGTTCAATGATGGACTCTGAAAAAGCAAAACCGATTACAGCGCATCCAGACAAGAACAAAGTGCCGCACTTGATACAGAAATAGAAAGCTTTTCTTACCCTTTCATATAGTTTTGCACCATAACAGAAACCACAGAGAGGTTGGAAACCTTGTCCGAGACCAATTACTACAGCATAGATGAAAAATGAAATACGGGTTACGATGCTCATTCCTGCAATGGCTGCATCCCCATAGGTGCCTGCTGCTATGTTCAGCATCATAGTAGAAATACTACCCAATCCTTGGCGCGATAAAGACGGAGTGCCACCAAAGACGATTTCCTTGGCAAAGGCGCGAGTCGGGGTGAAATCTTTAATTCGTATCTTGATGTTTTGCCCTTTCCTACTCATAGTAAAGAGCATTAGGCATCCGAATATTTGACTAATGAGTGTAGCTACGGCTGCTCCCGTAATGCCCATGCAGAAATGAAGGATAAAAAGTGGTGCAAGTATGAGATTGAGTAATACTCCAGACAAAATACCTTTCATCGCATAAACTGCATTGCCCTGGAAACGCATCTGGTTGTTAAGTGTGAGCGACATGGTCATAAAAGGTGTCCCCAGCATGACAATGCCCAGGTAACGTTCGGTATAGGGTAAGATGGTAGGAGTAGAACCTAAAAAAATGGCTAGTGGAGTAATGAAAAATTGACCGGTTATGGCAATGACAAGACCTGCAATAAAACTCAAAATGACACCTGTTGAGGCCATCTTTCTTGCAGAATCGTGCTCTTTAGCCCCAAGCTTACGAGAAATGAAGTTGCCAGATCCGTGTCCGAAGAAAAAACCCACGGCTTGGATGACTGACATCACGGAGAATGATATGCCCACAGCCGCAACACTTTGGGTGTTGATACTCCCCACAAAATATGTATCGGCAAGATTGGGGTCACTTGCAAAAACGTGTGGATTAGGCAAAAATCTTGGACAGTCTAAAAAGA
>CAVHVH010000210.1:937-2654 GCA_963639385.1 Oscillospiraceae bacterium | reverse complement strand
GTGATGGTATAGTGCTCAATGCTGGTGCCTATACCCATACCAGTGTAGCTTTATACGACTGTATACGCTCTGTAAATATTCCTGTGATAGAGGTACATATAAGCAATATATACCAGCGCGAAGAGATACGCCACCATTCTGTAATATCGCCAGCGTGTTGGGGTGTGGTAGCTGGTTTCGGACTTGACTCATACCGCGTGGCTATAGAAGCTCTGTTGGCCAAATGACAATCGACCAGTATATAGAAAACCATATAGATCCAGAGGGCGACTATCTGTATCGTCTTTGGAGGGCTACCAATATTCATACCGTTCATGGGCGTATGGCATCTGGCCATCTGCAGGGGCGTCTGCTCAAAATGCTGGTAGAGATGATACGTCCAAATAAAATTCTTGAGGTAGGCACCTTTAGTGGCTACAGTGCCATTTGTATGGCCGAGGGGCTACCCCCCGGCGGAAAAGTTTATACTTACGAGATAAACGATGAGATGGAAGATTTTACGCGCAAATGGATAGAAGGGTCACCTATGGCTAATCGTATAGATTTCCGTATTGGCGATGCCAATATAGAGGCTCCACGCCTGGGGGTAATGTTCGATATGGTTTTCATTGACGGCGACAAGCGTACCTACCGCCAAACTTTTGATACACTGCTACCTATTGTCAATCCCGGTGGATATATAATAGCCGACAATACATTATGGGATGGCCATGTAGTTGATCCAGACTATGCTGCCGACAGTCAGACTTGTGGTATCAACTCATTTAACGATTACATAGCTGCTAATAACCATATTGAAAAGGTAATACTGCCTATACGTGATGGTCTTACCATTATTCGCAAGAAGCCCAAAAATTAAAAGGTTGATATTTTTTATAAAACCACCCTTAAAAAGGACTTTGTATATATTCATATAATTTTTCTTTAACCATTGGGCAATATTGTAGCTTATTCAAATCCTCAATATGCTTTATAAGACTATTGTAGTTTTCAAGATTTTCTATTTCTTCACGCCTTGCCTTGCTCAACTTACAAAATTCTTCTTCTTGTTCAAAACCAGCAAAACTCCGTCCACATAAATTAGCTGCAATGCCTGTTGTAGAACTGCCACAAAATGGGTCAAAAATCCAATCGCCTTGATTAGTTGATGCAAGAATCATTCGGACGAGCAGACGCAAAGGTTTTTGTGTTGGGTGTTTGCCACAAGTTTTTTCCCAATGTCCGATAGCAGGCAATCGCCAAACATCTGTCATTTGTTTGCCATCATTTATTTCTTTCATCAAGTCATAATTGAATTTATGCGGAACTTTCTGCATTTTTCTTGCCCAAATAATAAACTCTGTGGAATAGGTAAAGAAACGGCAGGAAATGTTGGCAGGAGGATTTGTCTTCTGCCAAGTAATCACATTTAGAATCTTATAACCAAGTTCTGTTAGACAATTAGCCACAGAAAAGATATTGTGATAAGTACCGCTTATCCATATTGTACCATTGTCTTTCAGTTTATCACGACACAGGCGTAACCATTCCATATTAAAAGTTATCATGTCCTCTTGAGACTTACCTTTATCCCATTCGCCCTTATCCACACACACGACTTTACCGCTCTGCAACGATATTCCACCATTGGAGAGGAAGTAAGGAGGGTCAGCAAATATCATGTCAAACTTGAATTCAAACTCTTTGAGAAGTTTGAAACAGTCACCATGAGCTATGG
>CAVHVH010000210.1:0-927 GCA_963639385.1 Oscillospiraceae bacterium | reverse complement strand
GTATAATATGCTTGGATCATTATTTGGGAACTGGAAGACCTAATTTTTGTAATGGAATATAATTAAAGTAGTATTGACAACCAACACTAATAATATAATCAAGCACATCTTTGTATTGTGGCTTTCTAAACCAATCATCCAAAATATAGATGTATTGGACCTCCATATTAAGTTGAGATAACAACTTCTGGTATTGCTTCTTTTTAAAATCACAAGTTTGTAATTTTTCGTCAACACTACCTGTCACATTTTGAGTTTTAACTTCCAAAATAAACATAGTATTATTAACTATGACATATATTGCATTGTCAGGAAGCAATTGCTTTGAAATGTGTTCTTTCCAGTTTATTCCTTTCGTTTTTAAATAATCGTAAAATGCATGCTTTTTGAAAACATGCGCAACACATACCTCACGGTAAAAAACATCATTACCTTTTACTGTATAGTTTTTCTGCGCTGCAATAAATGTTGCCAAATCTATTTTTCCTTCGTATATTAAGCCAGTTATGGTATTACCGCCACCTGTTCCACCTTTTTTCATATATTTACAATTTTAAGGAATTCATTGATAGATGTCAGATTGTACACACTTGGGATGATTCCATATGCCTCTTGTAGCTTATTCTTTGCAGATTTCCAACCTATACCATCTGTAATCCAAACAAACTCAAAACCCTCAACGGAGTTTATCTTCGGTGCAATCTCAGAGTATGAACGTGCTACTTCATTTAGTTTCGAACCACCGCCACTATAAAAGTTGACCTCAATTAGATAAACTTTTGATGAGGTCTCGATAACGAAATCAAAACGCTTTTCGTCGTCTCCCAACACTTCTGTAATTTCAGTCCATTCCCTCGAATACACTTCTTGTCTGAATGGAACGCCAACATTAGCAAGAATATTGGCCACAGTATTCTCCATTACGTG
>CAVHVH010000209.1:0-2677 GCA_963639385.1 Oscillospiraceae bacterium | reverse complement strand
CAAGTAAAGGTACCACGCAATGATGGCAATAATTATGCCGATTATCTGCTTGATGGTGTTAACGTATCATGTATACTTATCGACGGCGCTGGACGAAAATGGATGGGTACACAAGATAATGGTGTTTATCTAATATCAGAAGACTGTATGACACAGTTAGAACATTTTACCGAAACTAACAGCAAGTTGCTCTCAAACAATATACTATCGATGGCTATCAATCCCTCAACCGGTGAATTGTTTATAGCTACCGAAAACGGGCTCTGTTCATATATGTCTGGAGCCACCGAATCGGCAGAGAAAATGGATAAAAATACTACATACGCCTATCCAAATCCAGTACGACCTGACTATACAGGCCCTATAACTATAACAGGGCTTACTTATAATGCAGATGTAAAAATAGTAACAGCCAGTGGTATTTTAGTGGCTCAGGGACGTAGCAATGGAGGCACATTCCAGTGGAACGGACTTGACACCCGAGGACACCGCGTTGCCAGTGGCGTATATATGGTTCAGACGGCCACTGCTGACGGCAGCAAGGGTACAGTATGTAAGATAGCAATAGTAAATTAACAACTGGGTGGTTCTAAAATAACCACCCTATTTTTTTCTGATAAAGAAATAAAGGTTATTAAGAAAGGCAGCGACATATCAAAGTATGTTATATCGTAGAGCGATGAGAAAAGAGCTGTAAAATCACCGCGTAATAACATATTATGTATAAAAACCAGCATAACTATACTTGCTTGTACCACGCCCGTAGAGAAAAAATATGCCCGCACACTGCGTTGTGATACCCATACAGCAAATATAAGTATTATAGTAATTATAAAAACATCTGCCGTATGAATTTGACTGGTTTGAAGAACAAATGGATTATACTCAAACGACCATAACTGGTCGCTCCATAATAAAAAAGGAAGAAAAGTAAGACCAAATACTACCGCAACTAAAAGTGGAAAACACAGTTTCTTATACCAGTTAAGACGCAAGTAAGATCCGTAAAAGAAAACAAAAATAGGTACAAATACACTTAATCGTGTACTCATAGCCAGCCCACATCCTACAGCAAATAATACGATATGGCGGTCAAGTTCTACCTTATAATGAATAAGGTATTGCAAGAGAGCGGCTACAAGCAGAAAATTAGAAATAAGGTCGCTCCGTACAGCTACTTCATACCAAAGTCCAGGTGCACATGCCAATAATATACAAGCCGACCCCATAACGCTATTACCCTTCCATTTGTAAAGCGAGTGCAGATATACCGCAATGCTTGCAAATATCCCTAATCCTACATTACCTATTGCATAAAAAGGTAAATGTAATAATTGCCACACAGGAAAAGGCGACCCATAACCTCCTAAATGGGTATGGGCTGCATAAGGATATTTACCTTGAAGAAGACAAGAAAGAAAATTATGAATAGCCGACCACCTATCAACCTGTATACTATAAGGGTCTATAACTATCTGTATGCCTATCATGCACACAAAAGCCAATATACATCCTACAACCACCCATCGTGGCCTCACGACTGTATTTTCTACCCATCGGTGATATATTATGTGGAGTACCGCCATATATACCACACACAGCACGAGCGCATATCCTATACCTAACCTACCTCCATACTTGAGCAGAAAAAGCAGGTTTATACACATATATACACCCACCGCTATTGCTTTGGGCACTGACATCATCAATATTTTCATCTGTCAGCTTAAGCTCAGCATTTTCTCTATAGGCTTTACGGCTTCTTGCGCTATAAGCGGGTCAATCTCTATGCTTGGCCATTCATACTTTATCGTATTATATATTTTAAGTAGCGTATTCTTTTTCATGTATTCACACTCATTACAGCTACAGCCTACACCCTCGGTTACTTCAGGCGGCACAGGATAGAATTTTTTATCTGGACAAGTGCGCTCCAATTCATGCAGAATACCAGCCTCTGTAGCCACTATAAATTCCATATCAGCGCTCTTACGGGCATAATCAAGCATAGCGGCCGTACTGCCTTTTACATCGGCCATAGCCAGCACTGGAGCCTTACACTCTAAATGAGCCATCACTATAGCCTCAGGATGTTCTTTCTTTAGCTGCGCAATACCAGCCACAGAAAATTTTTCATGCACATGGCATCCGCCGTTCCATAGTAACATATTACGGCCCGTAACACTATTTATGTAATTTCCGAGATTATAGTCAGGACCAAAAATTATCTTCTCGTCTTTAGGGAATGAATCTATCACCTTCTTGGCATTACCGCTGGTTACTACACAGTCAGTAAGAGCCTTTACAGCAGCCGTAGTATTAACATACGATACTACTTTATATCCTGGATGTTCGGCCTTATATTGCTTAAGATCTTCAGCACGACAACTATCGGCCAGCGAACATCCAGCAGTAAGGTCAGGACAAAGCACAGTCTTGTCTGGCGAAAGTAATTTACAAGTTTCAGCCATAAAGTGTACGCCGCACATTACCATCATGCGGGCATTAGTTTCGGCAGCCTTGCGTGCCAGAGCCAGCGAATCGCCTACAAAGTCGGCTATATCCTGTATATCGCCTATAGTATAATAATGTGCCAGTATTATTGCGTCTTTCTCCTTGCACATACGGCGTATTTCTTTCTTTAGGTCAATATTCTTTTCTACAGGTTCTTCTATGC
>CAVHVH010000208.1:0-2682 GCA_963639385.1 Oscillospiraceae bacterium | reverse complement strand
CATAACTTTATGATAAAAATAAGCATCACGAGAATCGCGTCGATTTCACCGGCGGCCGTTTTGCTTGCAAAAATCGCATTTTTGAGGGCTTTTGTGTTATGAAAGTTTAACAATTGGCTTTTGGTAAAAAAGTTCCTCTTTCAGCGATTGTACGAATGCCTTCGAAATTCATAAAAATCATTAATAAACTATTATTTCTTAGGTCGAAATACGGTAGTGGTTCGCAATTGTGGCTATATTATTGTAACTTTGTAGTCTAAGGATATTTAATAGAATTATGACTATAACTATAATTGTACTTGTTGTAACTATAGCCATGCTTATATGGGGTAGGGTGCGGGGTGATGTAGTGGCCTTGGCTGCGCTTGTTACACTTGCGGTTACGGGTGTGCTTACCACGGGCGAGGCTTTGAGTGGTTTTTCGTCGCCCATAGTTATCATGATGGCAGGCCTCTTTGTGGTAGGTGGTGCTATTCTGCAGACGGGGTTAGCCCAGTCTGCTGGAAACAGTATCTCGCGCTTGGCTGGTGGAAGTGAACCACGTGCCTTTGTGTTGGTAGTGGTGGCCACGGCGTTTATTGGGGCGTTTGTGAGTAATACCGGTACTGTGGCTATTATGATGCCCATAGTTATGAGTATGGCATCGGGTTCAGGCATACGTTCATCGCGCTTGCTTATGCCAGTGGCCTTCGCCGGCAGTTTGGGTGGTATGCTTACACTGATAGGTACGCCCCCTAACTTGGTTATCAGCGAAACCCTTGTAGAAAATGGCTACGAAGGATTATCGTTTTTCTCTTTCCTGCCTATTGGTATTGCCGTGATAATTATAGGTATAGTAGTGTTGCTCCCCTTAAGTCTGATGCTGGTAAAGCAAAAAGACAAAAAGCAGAAGCGTAATCGCGGAAAGAGCCTTGACGATTTGGCCGAACAATACCAATTGTGTAGCAATCTATATTGCTATAAGGTGGGGCGTAAAAGTACGGGTATGGCTGGTAGGCGCGTGCGCGAGTTGGATTTGCAGAACCGCTACGGATTAACCATACTTGAAATTCGCAGCGAAACGAAGAAGCCTATAGGTAGGGATATACGCCAAAATATGGCTTGGGCCGACACTGTTGTTTCGCAGGGTGATATCTTGTATTTCTATGGTGAAGAGCAGGATATGGTTCGGCTTGCCGCCGAATATGGACTTTCCCGGATGAAAACTGGCCGCTTGGATTTCTATGATATAGGACTCTCAGAGATAGTGGTTTTGCCCACTTCGCGCTTAATAGGAACGCGTATTCGCGACTCCCGACTGCGTGAAGATTACTCGGTAAATATTCTCAGCATACGTCGCAATGATAGTTATATCAAGGACGGGCTAGGCGAACACCGGTTGCGTAATGGTGATATACTGTTAGTACAAGGCCAGTGGGACAAGATTGTGCAGATGAACCATGAAAACGAGAACTGGGTAGTATTGGGGCGTCCTGACAAACTTATGGAGAAAGTGGCATTAGACTATAAAGCCCCTGTAGCAGCGGCGGTAATGATATTGATGATATTGGCTATGGTCTGCGATTTTATTCCGGTAACGCCAGTGATGGCTGTAATAGCGGCCGCCCTATTAATGGTGTTTACAGGTTGTTTTCGTAGTGTAGATGCCGCTTATAAGACCATTAATTGGGAGAGTATAGTGCTTATAGCCGCCATGATGCCCATGTCGATAGCCTTGGAAAAGACGGGCGTGTCTAAAATAGTGTCAGAGACGTTGGTAGAAAGTCTCGGTGCCATAGGGCCTTATGCCTTGTTGGCAGGAATTTATTTTACGACATCCCTAATGACCATGTTTGTAAGCAATACCGCCACGGCAGTACTGATGGCCCCTATAGCGCTGGCTGCCGCTCAGCAGACGGGAGTAAGCCCGTACTCATTCTTGTTTGCTGTAACTCTTGGAGCAAGCATGTGTTTTGCCTCTCCGTTCTCAACTCCGCCCAATGCCTTGGTGATGAAAGCAGGGCGTTACACCTTTATGGACTATGTTAAGGTAGGTCTTCCTTTACAAGTAATAATTGGCATAGTAATGACGTTCTTGCTCCCAGTGCTATTTCCTTTTCATTAAGTTGCGGTTGAGGCAGTATCTTACTTTTTGAACGAAAAATTTGTATATGTTGCAAAAAAATGCGACCTTTACATTTATTATATAGGGGTCGGCTCTGCAAGTCAACTTTGTTGGTGTTGTCCTCTATGAACAAAGTGTAAGTAAATGGTGGCAATTTTTATAGAACCACCCATAATAATTGACATAATGAGAAACCAGATAGACTGTTTTGTCGCTACTGCTTCGGTGGCCGATGCTGAAAAGACAATAGAAACACTTGGTCAAGACATTTGTGTAAGAGATGTGGTACTGATGGTAGAACCCGATACCGCACAAACTTACAGACAAGCCGAAATTATAGAAACCAGTTCAGTAACATCTACGGCTACGCTTATCCAAATGGCACGCCGGGTTACAGCTCCTTATCTGCTTTTTACCCTCAAGGCGCAGCCCATACAGTGGGGACAACATGCCATAGAGCGATTGTTGCACGCGGCAGTCGATACAGGGGCAGGTATGGTATATGCCGACAGTAGGGTTGTGGCTTCTGACGGGCACATAGAGCCCCACCCGGTTATAGATTACCAAAAAGGAGCCTT
>CAVHVH010000207.1:0-2742 GCA_963639385.1 Oscillospiraceae bacterium | reverse complement strand
CTATAAACGCAAAATGCGTGCAACTCATTGAGCTGCACGCATTTGCTTATTGTTTGTTATGTATTTGCTTGGTGGCATTATTTCACCTCCTCGAAATCGGCGTCTTGGATATTGTCGTCAGACTTCTGCTGGTTGTTGGCCGACTGCTGTCCTGCGCCTGTACCTGCACCTGGGCCAGCTTGTGCACCAGCCTGATACATCTGTGCACTTGCGGCTTGCATTACCTGGTTCAAGTTGTTGATGGCTGTATCAATGGCGGCTACATCGGCAGCCTTGTGGGCGTCTTTTAGCTGTTGCAGAGCCTGCTCTATTCCGGGCTTTTGGTCAGCGGGTATCTTGTCGGCATTGTCTTTCAGGAAATTCTCTGTGGTAAATATCATAGAGTCTGCCTGATTCATCTTGTCTACTTTCTCGCGCTCGGCTTTATCGGCAGCAGCATTCTGCTCGGCTTCGGCTTTCATGCGGTCTATCTCTTCCTGGCTCAAGCCTGATGAGGCTTCTATGCGGATAGCTTGTTCTTTGCCTGTGGCCTTGTCTTTAGCGCTTACGTTAAGTATACCATTGGCATCGATATCGAATGTTACTTCAATCTGTGGCACTCCGCGGCGTGCGGGAGCTATTCCTTCAAGGTTGAACTGGCCAATACTCTTGTTCTGTGCAGCCATAGGACGTTCGCCCTGGAGTACGTGGATGGTAACGGCGGTCTGGTTGTCTACTGCTGTAGAGAATGTCTCGCTCTTCTTGCAGGGGATGGTGGTGTTGGCTTCTATAAGTTTAGTCATTACGCCACCCATAGTCTCGATACCCAGTGTAAGAGGTGTTACGTCGAGCAGTACGATATCGCCTACACCGCTTTCTTTGTTGAGGATGGCACCTTGTATAGCGGCACCGATAGCAACTACCTCATCGGGATTTACACCCTTAGACGGCTCTTTGCCAAAATAGTTCTTTACCAAAGTCTGCACTGCGGGGATACGGCTCGAACCACCTACGAGTATTACCTCGTCGATGTCTGATGTCTGAAGTCCTGCATCGCGCATAGCGTTCTGGCATGGTACAAGACAAGCCTGTATCAATCCGTGGCCCAACTGCTCGAACTGTGAACGAGTGAGCGTCTTTACCAAGTGCATGGGCACTCCGCCTTCTGCTGAGATGTAGGGTAGATTTATCTCTGTAGATGTAGAGCTTGACAACTCAATCTTAGCTTTTTCGGCGGCCTCTTTCAGACGTTGCATAGCCATTGGGTCTTTTGTTAGGTCGATACCTTTGTCGGCCTTGAAGTCGTTGGCCAACCAGTCTATGATTACCTGGTCAAAGTCATCACCGCCCAGGTGGGTGTCACCGTTGGTTGACAATACTTCGAATACGCCGCCACCGAATTCAAGGATAGAGATATCGAATGTACCGCCACCGAGGTCGAATACGGCAATCTTCATATCTTTGTTGGCCTTGTCTACACCATAAGCCAAAGCAGCTGCGGTAGGCTCGTTTACAATGCGCTGTACGTTGAGACCAGCTATCTGCCCGGCTTCTTTTGTAGCCTGGCGCTGTGAGTCAGAGAAGTATGCCGGTACGGTGATTACGGCGTCGGTAACCTCTTGTCCCAGATAGTCTTCTGCAGTTTTCTTCATTTTCTGCAGTACGATGGCCGAAATTTCCTGAGGAGTATATTTGCGGCCTTCAATGTCAACGCGTGGATATCCGTTCTCGTTGACCACCTTAAAGGGCACGCGCTCGGCTTCTTTTTGGCTCTGAGCATAAGTTTCGCCCATAAAGCGCTTGATAGAAAATACGGTGTTGGTAGGGTTGGTAATAGCCTGACGCTTGGCGGGGTCGCCCACTTTGCGTTCGCCGTCTTTTACAAATCCCACTACCGATGGGGTAGTGCGCTTGCCTTCGCTGTTGGCTATTACGATAGGCTCAGAGCCTTCAAATACAGATACACAAGAGTTTGTAGTACCTAAGTCGATTCCAATAATCTTTCCCATAGTTGTATATTTTTTAATTTTTGTTTCTATTTTGTTTTACACCCATCTTTATGCAAAAGGTGTGCCAAGAGATTAATTTCTGCTAAAATATCTGCCAAAATTGTCATACTTGTCATTGTAAACGCTTGTCGTTCTGTCAAGAATGGCGCTTTGTTGTCTTTCAGTATCTGCATTGACACCTACATGGATGGCATTCGTCTTAATGGTTGGCGGAGTTTTTTTTAGAACTGCCCTATAATATATACAATAAGGTATAGAAAAACCCTATAAAAAGTAGAATATAACATTACTTAGCACGAATACAACAATATTTTTTTAATTATTGCGTATATTGAATAAACAATTACGGCTATGTGGAAATATTATGCACTATTATCGGCCTTCTTTGCTGCATTGACGGCAATCTTCGCCAAAGTTGGGGTGAAAGACATTGATTCTGATCTTGCTACGGCTATCCGCACTACAGTTATACTGTTGATAACATGGGGTATTGCCATATTGGGTAACCATACTTTAGATATAAGGTGTATCCCTTCGCGTACATGGGTGTTTCTAGTTCTGTCTGGGGTCGCTACCGGACTGTCGTGGCTGTTTTATTTCAGAGCTTTGCAGCTGGGTAGCGTGTCGCGTGTTGCACCTATCGACAAGCTCAGCGTGGTAATTACCATATGTCTATCGTTTATGTTTCTAAAAGAGCCGATTAATGCAAAGGTCATTGTAGGCGCCTTGCTGATAACGGCAGGTAGTATAGTAA
>CAVHVH010000206.1:500-2829 GCA_963639385.1 Oscillospiraceae bacterium | reverse complement strand
GATCAAAACCACACAATGAGGTTTATGACTGGCTAGATGGAATTGATATTTACGTTCAGCCAAGTTTTACTGAAGGATTATGTAGAGCTGTCGTTGAGGCGATGAGTAGGTCTTGCCCGGTTATTTGTACAGATGTTGGAGGCAACAGTGAGCTCTGTTCAAAAGAGTATTTGGTAAAAGCGGGAAATACAGTTGAAATTGCAAATGCATTGGAAAAATTGATTTCACTTGATGAGCAAAAAAAGCAGGCTCAAATTAGCTTTAATAGAGCTCATGATTATTACAGTGAGGATCTGGACGCAAAACGACTTGCTTTTTTACACGATTTTATGAACTGAGAAAGACCTTTTTGAGAAAGGAAAAGATGATTTATAAAAAATTACGATATGAAAAAATATTTAGTGCTAATAAATAGTTTATACGATCAATACGAGCCAGATATAGATGCTAACAATATTGAATTTCAGAGGATGCTAAAATCGAGTGCTGAAAATAGAATCTATCGTTTGATTCGAACACTACACCTGCAATCTTGTTTGCCTTTTAAAAGTATTTGGTATGCCGAATGGAAAAAAAGAGTTGAAGAATATGATGCCATTGTTGTAGCCGATACAGGCAATACATTTGCAGTGATAAGAGATCTGAAAAAACATTATCCCGATAAGAGAATTATAAATTGGTATCGTAATCCAGTAAAAAAAACTGCCCAAATACCAAGGGACTATTCGGAATATTGCGAAGTTTGGTCATTTGATCAATGTGATTGTGAAGAGTTTGGGCTGAAATTCAACCCTCAGTTCTGCATGAAACGAGGCGATTATGTTGAAAGGGATATAGAATATGATGCGTTCTTTGTTGGAACAAATAAAGGAAGAGCGGCAGTCCTGAATTCTTTAGAAAACGAGTTGAAATCTTTAGGTTTAAAAACAAAGTTTTGTATTGTTGGATATAATGCGAAGCGAATGACCTATAAAGAGGTTGTACAAGAAATTTCAAAATCAAGAATTATTGTTGATATTCAAAGTGAAGGTCAGGACGGGTTCACACTTAGACCGATTGAGGCCTTGCTTTACAAAAAGAAATTAATAACCAACAACTCAAAAATAAAAAACGCAGACTTTTATAATCCTAACAACATATTTGTTATAGATGAAGAAAATAAATATTTATTGGAGGAATTCATAAAATGCCCACTTGCTGCAGTCAATCAAGAGGTGATTGAACGATATTGCCTGAAGGGCTGGATTGATAGGTTTGAGACATGAATGCTTTTTTGTTGATTATACTGGTCATTCTTTTTCTGGCTAGTTACGAAATTTGCGGTCAAGATTTACTTGCACCTGCTGTAATAATGTCTTTGTCATTTGCTGGATGTTATTCATGTGCACTATATCTACTTCCTTTATGGAAATTTGACTTATCTGGAAAATGTGTTGCTTTGATAGCATTCACATTGATAGATACAATTCTCGTTAATAGCTTTGTTCATGGCTACTATAAAAAAGTAGCATACAAAGATCTTGAAAGAAAAATAACACCCATTAGTGATGTTGTCATATGGGTGTTTAGTGCGTTTACTATAGCTGTGGCGTTTCTTGTGGTGAAAAATGTAACGCGCATTTCTGGTATAAGCGGTTCGTTTGCGCAAATCATGTTGGCGTATCGTTCTGAGAATGCGTATTCAGGAGATGCAAGTAATCAGCTTCCTGGCTATATTGCCCAGCTTCTAAAAATCACCAAATGTTTTAGCTACATTCTTGGATTTAATTTAATCATATTTGGCGCCAAGATAAAAAAACGTGAAAAAATATTGTGTATTTTATCAATTGTCATTTGCATTGTGACTTCACTTCTTACAGGAGGTAGGTTTGGATCAGCTGTGTATGTTCTTGGTATGCTGTTTTGCTATCACGTAGTAAAAATTAGGCAAAATAAGACTATAAAGGTCATTAGAACTGCTACGCTGATTAAGACGACATTAGGAATTTTGTTGTTCTTGTTTGGATTTTATATGATCAGAAACCTGATAGGACGTGATGATGATTCTGGATTTTTAGAGTATATCGCGCATTATCTCGGAGGAGGAATTCCGAATTTTGATTTGTTTCTTAAAAATCCTCCAATGAGCAGCTCAATCTGGGGAAAAGAGACTTTTTATTCACTGAATAATGGACTGCGAAAGTTAGGCTTATCAAATATTGATTTTTATATAGTCCATAAGGAATTTAGAATTTCCAATGGGCATAGTATGGGAAATATATATGTAGCCATCCGAGATTATATCTACGATTTTGGCTATGCAGGAATGTTGATTTTACATACGTTGTTT
>CAVHVH010000206.1:0-390 GCA_963639385.1 Oscillospiraceae bacterium | reverse complement strand
AAAAAAGAACTTAAATGCGTGTGGGATAATCGTTTTTATGCTGATTTATGGATTTATTCCAATGTACGTTATAACAAATTGTTTTTTTGCAAATGCAATTTCGATAGGCTATAGCATAGAATGCGTGGAAATTTTTGTAATGTATAGATTATTTTTGCTTAAAAATCCAAAGTTCAAAGTTGGGAAGATAAAAGTGGGCTGAGTTTAATTTTATTTGGTAAAACACATAGGGCGTATGTTGAATCCTGGCAGCGTATATGTAGGATGTAAATGAATGTGAGGTAACAATTCTTTGAAAAATGATTTAACAAAAAAATTTGCTTCAAATCTGACATATGCCTTTGCTGCACAAGCCCTTAGCTTGATGCTTAGCATTTTGATGTCATTAAT
>CAVHVH010000205.1:0-2893 GCA_963639385.1 Oscillospiraceae bacterium | reverse complement strand
GCCAAAAGTTGAGGGCTCAACTGAAAGGAGCGATACTCAGCCAGCATACCAAAGTGTTTATCAAACTTGTCGCCAAATATAATGTTCAAGAATTAGTGGCTATGCCAATTCTATATTGGGGTGGTAGTTTGGATCACCTTTATGAAATCAAGCAAAGAGGCTACCGCTATGATATAGATTACATTTTTAATGTGATTTATATGGACTCATATGTTGATTTGCACAGCTTGTTCAAGAAAAATATTGCGACCCTGATTAAGAGCGATGATGTAGCCGACGATGATACTCTTAAACATATTCAGGCTGCCGTAGATCAACTGAATACAAATATCTCAAATCTATCTGGTGTTAAAGAATTTGAAGGAAAAATTACTCCAGAATATCAGAAATTTCGGAGTGAAGGGGTTTCAATCTCGGTCAAGTCTGAGATTGCTGTGAAAGGGCTGTATTCCAACATTGTTCCATACATAAAACAGACAGACGACGAAAATTTGTACCCTACTGCTGGAGAAGGTCGCAAAAAATTACTAGCCTACTCTATCTACGATTTACTTTCAGCAGAAAACGAAGAATTAAAGATTAACCTATTCCTTATTGAGGAGCCGGAAAACCACTTACATAAATCCTTGCAAATCGCCTTATCCCAAATACTATTTGCAAATGGAAAATACAGCTATTTGTTTGTAACGACTCATTCTCCATTTGTCCTATACGATATGGACGGTGTAAGTCTTATCAGAATATTCCATGGTCCATCCATTGATAGTGCAAGCTACTTCTATCAGGTTCCAGCAAACTTTGAGAAAAATCGTAAAATGCTAAACAGGTATTTAGCCGAAGCGATTTTTGCAAATAAAGTGCTGCTGGTAGAAGGGCCTTCCGAGCTTCTGCTTTTTGAAAGGGTATTGTCCACAATTAATCCATTTTATGAGGTAGATGGTATATATATTTTATCTGTGGAAGGCGTTGGCTTTTCCCAATACTGCAAGATACTCAATGCACTAAAAATCAAATGGATTGTAAAGACTGATAATGATTTACGACGTCCTCGTGGTAAGAACGACTATGTTGCATACGGTTTTCAGCGTTGCAATAAAATTATAGGGAAGGAAACTCTTCCTATTCAATCATATCCAGATGATAGTATTGCAAATAAAAGAACCCTATACGCCGAAAACAAGGAAGCTCTTGATGATATTCGCGCAAATTGTGGAATTTTCCTTTCTGTAGTTGATTTGGAAAATGATTTAGACGAGGTCTTGCATGATAATTTATGTGAATACCTGGATACATCTGATCCTGTTGCATATTTGCAAAAAGCCAAGCACTTCCACATGGCTGACCTGGTAGAAGCAATAACGGACGTTGATTGCAGGACAATTTTTGGCCATTACAACTTTGCGTGTTTAGAGGAGATAACAAAATGAATTTAACACCCGTACAGCAACAAATTGTAGATACACCGGGAAATCTAATCGTCCGGGCCAGTGCGGGTACAGGAAAGACGCACACTATGGTTGCAAAAATAGCTGCCGAAATTGAGCATAACCATACCCACAAATCCATTGCTGCAATTACTTTTACAATTAAGGCTGCGCAGGAAATCAAAGATCGTCTAACGATAGACAGTTCACGTCATTTTATTGGTACAAATAACAGCTTTGTAATTGAAGAAATTATAAAGCCATTTTTGAAAGATGTATATGGCGCTGAATTTGAAGTTGATATGAGTACCGACTATTCCATCCGCGTTGACACATTTGAAGATGGTCTTGACAAAGTAAAGCGGGAACAAGTGCTTTGTTCCTATACTGATAGCAAGAAAAATTTTGTTTTTGATCTTGCTCTTGATGTAATTATGAAATCATCTGCATGTAGATTATACCTTCAAGCTAAGTATTTCAAAATCTATATTGACGAATATCAAGACTGTGATAAGTCCATGCACATGCTATTTATGTATATCTGCGACACCCTTGGTATAGATACTTTTGTAGTTGGGGATGAAAAGCAGTCTATCTATATTTGGCGTGGGACGTATCCAGAAGCTTTTAAGAGCATTTGGAATAAGCCCAATTTTCACAAGGTATTTATGGGGGACAATTTTCGCTCATGTCAGCAGATTCAAAACTACTCTAATCTGCTTTGCGAAGAAACGCGTGGGCTTTACAATCCAACTGAAAGTCTTGGCAATATTATTTGGATAACGCCTAAGCAACAAGAGTGGCCGAGTGAAGTGCTTCAATATATTGACCCGCAAAAGCGAACGGCTCTATTGCGCTTTAGAAATGCCGATGCTGAAAACGGTGCATCCGAATTGAGCGGTGCCGGAAACAATTTTGTATTTATTCCGCAGCTCCCGATTGCGGACATAACGACTGAAACAGCGTGGCTATATACTGCGATTGCAAAGTATATGGTTTTGCCAGAGTACTCCATATATGATCTAATATCCGAAATTCCCGCTGAAGGAAATAGTGGAAAGAAAAGCACAGCTACAATAAAGCGGACACTTGAAGCCATAGCGGACGCTGAAAATCAAACGGTGTTTGATACTACAGTAAATAGCTTATGCGATTATCTCGGCTATGAAACGCGCCCTGAGCATTTGAACAAGCTATTTTCAACGGTCAGCAACAAAAAATATTATGTAGCTGTTAATACAGATATATATCAAAATATTGCAATTACATTCCACTCATCAAAAGGCTTGGAATTCGATCAAGTGATATTGTTTGCTGGTGACTACAATCTTTTTGATATGTCTGGCATATATAACCACTATGTTGCAGTAATGTGAATGCTATCCTAATACTTGTCCACAATGACACCGAAAAAGTTTACCATCAACATTAAATTCCTTGTAAAATAGAGACAACTCTATATGCAAGGA
>CAVHVH010000204.1:0-2920 GCA_963639385.1 Oscillospiraceae bacterium | reverse complement strand
GACGTATATATCGTGCCACAGCCTGTGCTTGCGGTGCTCGGGTCTTGGCTGCTTCGCCCAGTTGGTCTATAAGACGGTGTGACTCGCTTTTTATATTGCCGTCGGCGAGGTTTCCTTTGATCATGTCCTTGAAGTTTTTCCTGTCTTCGGGAGTAAGGCCGGTTGTTTCAAGATGGTTATTGATTACCACTACGTCTTCGCCGTTGATATCCAGTACAAATGCGCCCGATAGATTGCCTATCGATGCAAAGTCTATGTGTAGTTTACTCTTTATGGGATATTTGCTAAGAATGGCTATTGGGGCTTTGCCGCTCTCTTGTAGGGAGTCTTGGTACTGGTATATGGGGTGGAGTATGGAATCTATCTGCGCTTGTATATCGCTGGTGGCATAGGCTTCTTGCAGGCATACTATGTCGGCATCGCTATCGGCGATATATCTTATAATAGAGTTTGTTCCGTCGCTGTTTTTGCCCTGACCAAAACTCCATACATTGTACGACATAACTTTTATGCTACCCTCGGGTGGGGTTTCGGGGATGTTTAGTGGGAAGTAGGTGCGTATAGGTGAGAAACATATTACCATTCCGGCGAAAGGTAATATGGCATAGAGAGGTTTTATGAATAGCCAAAATACAAGAAAAACCAAGTTTAGGCTGAGAAAAATAGGAAACGTAAGTCCGGCGTTGGCTATCCATGGTGATACGGCGGGGTTTATGTGTCCAGCGTATCCTGTAGCCATCATAGCTATAATGGTTGCCGCATTGGCACCGGCAATCATTTGTAGGATTATTTTGGTTATTTTTTTTGCCATTCTCCCTCTTAGTTGCCCATGTCAAAGAGCTTACGCTTCTCTTCAGAGGTAAGACTGTCGTAGCCGCTTCTTCTAATTTTGTCCAAAATGCGGTCTATCTCTTCTTGGTTGGCTTTTTGACGGGCGTTGTAGTCCCAGTCGGTTTCTCTTCCGCGTGGTTTCTGTTGGTAGCGGTTGCGGTCGTTACTCCACTTTTTTAGCATGTTGTCAAACATTTCTCGACCGGTAAAACCGTTCGGGTTAATGTATGGGTGCTTGCGCCAGTAGCGTATGAGTATGTATCCGAATAGCATGCCACCAAGATGGGCCAGGTGAGCTACGCCGTCGTTGGTGGTAGAAATTGAAGAGATTAATTCTATGGCCACGCAGATTACTACAAACCACTTGCTCTTGATGGGGAATGGTATAGGGAAGATAAATATACGCTCGTCAGGGAATGTCATGCCGAAAGCCAACATCACGGCGTATATAGCTCCCGATGCTCCTACAGTGGTAAGCAGGTTTAGCCAATCGCGGCTGTTGTGTGCTATGATAGCGGTCTGCTGCAAAGTAAATCCGGGAATTTGGTTATAGGCTTCCATGTAGAACCGTCCTAATTGAGCCATTTCTTGTAGTATCCCAGCGCCTATGCCGCAAAAAATGTAAAAAAACAAGAAACGTCCTGCTCCCCATCTGTGTTCTACTGCACTACCAAACATCCATAGGGCGAACATGTTAAAAAGTATGTGTTCAAAGCCACCATGCATAAACATGTAGGTAACCAGTTGGTATATGTGGAAATTGTCGGCCAGAAAGAAATGGAGCCCCAACAATCCGTTTAGATCGATGCCTACACTTTTCAGTGCCAGCATTGCAAGGAATGCTATGAGGTTGATGAGTAAGAGATTCTTTGTAACCAAAGGAATATTGCGTATCATAATATGTTATAGTCTGTTATGACCTGTCTTTGCGTTGTTGATAAAGTATCTGAAAAACATCGCAAAATTACGAAAAATATCCGTTATCGCTTAAAAAAGAGCCTCAAAACGTGTTTTTTTAGTGAAAAACTACATTTTTCTGCATTTTTTGTTTGTTGAATGAAAAGTTTGCTCTATTTTTGTGAATTGAAAATAAGATAATTCAATTATTTTAACCATTTAATAATCACATTATGAACAAAACTGAATTGGTTGCTAAGATCGCAGAAGCTGCTGGTCTGAGCAAGGCAGATGCAAAGAAGGCCCTCGACGCTACTGTAGAGGCTGTTAAGAATGCTCTTGTAGCTGGCGAAAGTGTACAACTCGTAGGCTTTGGTACTTTCTCTGTAGCCGAGCGTCCTGCTCGCGAAGGCGTTAACCCTCTTACAGGTGCTAAGTTGAGCATTGCTGCTAAGAAGGTGGCTAAGTTTAAGGTTGGAGCCGATTTGGCTAAAGCTGTAAAATAATAATATTGTAAAATATTTTTATTGTACTGGCGACTCTGTTTAGGGTCGCCTTTTTTGTTGTGCGGCCAGCATGTGCTTTGCCTAATAAAAAAAGACCGCTATAAAAGCTCTATTTATTTTCTAAACTTTAGCCTTTGTAACGGTGGTAATTTATAGAGCCACCCTAATATGTTTTTGTGATATACAGAGACAATTTTTAGGCGCTGTTTGTAACGTACTTTATCGTTCTATGCACAAACAGAGTGGATAGCATCGAATATACGTTCGCTATTGGGTGTGGTGTGTATTTCGCTGCCTGTATAGTCTATGGTGTGGTCTGCGGTTACACAACAGGCATCACCGGCAAATCGGAAAATTATGTTTCCGTTTTCCTTATAGAAATTGCTGAAATACAAGTTTTGCATCATCTCTATAGCAGGGTTCATGCACATGCCAAAATCAATGTGGTCATCATAGATAATGATGTTGGCAGTAGGATTTTCAGACAACATGATACCATTCTCAATGGCTTCAGACAAATATTTGCATGCTGTGTTTGTGATGTTTTTAACCGAAGAGTCAATGGTTATATCCAAATGGTCGAATTTTGAGTACATAACCCTTATGTTTTTACAGTATTGTTATTTTTTTGGTTGTGTGTTTTATAATTCTGTACGTAAATTTTGTATTTG
Source organism: Oscillospiraceae bacterium (assembly GCA_963639385.1). Classification (GTDB taxonomy): domain Bacteria; phylum Bacteroidota; class Bacteroidia; order Bacteroidales; family Bacteroidaceae; genus Prevotella. The sequence goes on along the minus strand of CAVHVH010000204.1, from coordinate 15 downwards.
TATCAGTTGTCACGC
>CAVHVH010000203.1:0-2944 GCA_963639385.1 Oscillospiraceae bacterium | reverse complement strand
TTATAAGTCGTATTAATGATGGCCGCCGCGACTTGAAGTGCGCTCTGTCCAACGCACAGCCCATAACGAAAGAAGAACGGGAACTTATCCTGAACTTCTGGAAACCGTACCTAAACGGATTTGTGGCCAAAAGAGCCTTTGATATACGGTGGTTTGATGTGTATAATCGGACTAATGTGTTTGGCGATAAGTTAGAATGGTATATTCCTGATGGATACTACTATGCTATTGTTGACCGTTTCTTTAACGACCCTCTTCGTTGTAAGTATATGGATGACAAGAATCTCTACGACCTTTATTTTCATGATGTAAACCAAGCAAAGACCATCTGCCGTAAAGAAAAGGGTTGTTATCTTGACGGGAATTATGCCGTTATCTCCAAAGAGAAAGCTATTGCTGCTTGTATTGAAGCCGGCGAGGTTATTTTGAAACCATCTGTATCGGCCTGGGCTGGCAGTGGTATCATGAAATGGGTTGATGGGCAGGATAGCGTATCAGCGTTAGAGACTATGCTTGACGCCCGTGGCCCGTATGTGATACAAGAACTTATACATCAGCACGAAAGTCTCTCGCAATTCAACTCCTCATGTGTAAATACCATGCGGTTGATTACATTGTCTATCGGGGGGTGTAAATCTGAAGTGGTTTCTGCCGTTCTTATTATGGGTGGTAAGGGCGCTTTCACCAACCACCTGCACAGAGGTGGCTTAATCTGTGGAATAAAGTCCGATGGAAGTCTTCGCCCTTATGCTTTTGACGGCAATCTACAGCAGTATGCCCAGCATCCTAACGGACCCGTTTTTGCGGAATGCAAAATACCGAATTTCCATAAATGTGTTGATCTTGTAACAAGGCTTGCTCCACGCTTGTACGGTTCTTCGCGCCTTACGGCTTGGGATGTTACGCTTGACCAAAAAGGCGAACCGCTGCTAATTGAGGCAAACTTTGAATATGGAGGCGTAGTACAAAAAGCTGCTGGCCCTGTCTTTGGAGAACGTACAGAAGAAGTGTTGAACTATATTGCAAAGTACAGAAAATGAGAATACTGTTTTATCTTAGTAGGTTCTTCAAATACCTAAAATGGTGTACTCGGGGTGGATACACACAGGTAAACTTGTCGCAGATTCAATATCCAGAGATACTCAAGGGAAAGAAAATTATAATCACTGGTGGGTCTGATGGCTTAGGACTGGCTATGGCAAAAAAGTTTGTTGCTGCAGGTGCAGAGGTGCTGGTTACCGGACGCAAGCTGGAAAAATTGCAGGAAGCCATTTCTGCCATAGGCTCTAATCATTTACATATTCTCCAATGGGACGTGTGTGATGTAAAGGATATAGACCGGCATCTCCTAACTGCAATAGACCTGTTGGGGGGGGTAAATATCTTTGTCAACAATGCAGCCTTTGTTTCTAATAACAATAACTTTTCAGAAGACTACTTTGACAAGACGGTTACTACGAATGTAAAGGCAGTTTACTTTTTGTGTCATAAAGTGGCCGAGCTTATGAAACAGCAAAACGGACAATCGGGAGGCAAAATACTTAATATTTCCTCTGTTAGTTCATACGAATGCGATACCAATCCATATTTTCTGTCGAAAAGAGCAGTAAATGCGATTACCGAAGGATTTGCTAAGGCTTATGCACCTTATAATATTATTGTAAATGCTATTGCTCCAGGATATTGCAATAGTAGTATCAATAAGACTAACGCTCAAGAAAATGCCTTTAGGGAAGAACCTGCGATAAAGCGCATAATATTCCCTGAAGAAATAGCCGACGTGGCTACATTCCTTGTTTGCGATGCTTCGAATGGTATTGTTGGCCAAACTATTCTTTGTGACGGCGGCTCAATGCTATAAGGGTGGTTCTATAAATTACCACCGCCAAGTTCATTCTTTGTTGGGGAGTTGCGTTTTGTCATCTTTTGGTTTCTTTTCGGTTCAAAGTGCCAGTTCACTCAGTCATAATGCCCGCATTATTCTTTCGTTCACTTACACTTTGTCCTCTAAAATAATTCTAAAATCTGACAAAGCTAATTTTTAGAACCACCCATAAGGAATTTGTATTTTAATCTCTCACAACTCCAATGGAATACCTTTCAACACAGTACGGCAGACTTCCCAAGATTGGGTTAGGTACGTTCTCTATACCCAAAGATATACTTGAGGAGGTTATTCACTTTGCAATAGACTTGGGGTATACGCTCTTTGATACAGCATATAAATATCAGAATGAAGATATTATAGGTAAAGCATTAGTCAATTCGGAGTGTTCCAGAAAAAGTGTATTGCTTCAAACAAAAATTAATGCCGAACTTCTGTTGGGAAATCTCAGATACTTTCGCCTTAATGGTATCTCCACCCAAAAAGCTTGTCAAAGGGCTTGTAATAGGTTAAAGACAGATTATTTGGATATTCTTATGTTGCACAGTCCTTTTCCAGGATACGAGAAACGACTGGAAACATTGATGGCGCTAAAGCAAGAACGACGTGTAAACCTTGTAGGCATTTGCAATATCGGGCTAGAACAGTTAAATCACTTAGCGCAAATTCATCTTCTTCCAGATGTGCTGCAGGTAGAAATTCATCCTTATTTCTCTAATAAGTCGGTAGTTGAGTTTTGTCATGCACATAACATCGTATTAGAGGCTCGTTCGCCTTTTGCGCATGGTGATGCAATGGATGATTGGCTAAGGGAAAAGCGCTTGCAGGATATTGCCAAGATGCACAATGCCTCTATACCACAAGTAATACTTAGCTGGATTACCACACAGGGAATAATAGCCCTTCCAAGAACCTCTAACAGAGAACATCTGAAAGAAAACATAGAATCGCTGAATTTAAAATTAGCGGAAGAAGAAATCAAAGCTATTGACTCTTTAAATAAAGACAAGTCGTATGGTTGCGTCTCTTCTCGTTAAGCAAGTAAAACAGGGTTGATGG
>CAVHVH010000202.1:0-2994 GCA_963639385.1 Oscillospiraceae bacterium | reverse complement strand
ACTTTTCTTGAACATAGCTTGAATCTTACTTTGAGGGTATAAAGATACTAAAAAATCTCCAGATTGCAAAATCTCAAAGAGTAATGTATGTTAATTTTTTTGTTTGATGAGATACTTTTTCAAGTGGACTCATGGTTATCGAATTCTTAATTCCCAAAAAGCTACTGCTGAAGCAGCGGCAACATTGAGCGAATCTACTTGATGCGACATAGGAATGCGTACTACATAGTTGGCCTTGGCGATAGTGTTGTGGGGGAGACCATCGCCTTCGGTACCTAGTACAATGGCTAGTCGTTCGTTTGAGATTAGCTGTGGGTCGTCAATGCTAATAGATTGATCTGTAAGAGCCATAGCAACTGTCTTGAACCCATATTCGTTGAGTGTCTGTATGTCTCCTTCAAGCCACGTCCATGGAATAAGAAAGACCGCCCCCATGGATACTCTAATAGAACGGCGGTTCAAAGGATCGCATGAATCTGTAGTAAGGACAATTGCGTCAATGCCAAGTGCAGCAGCCGAACGAAATATGGCTCCGATATTGGTGGAGTCTACCACACCATGAATAACGGCTATGCGTTGGGCCGTACGGCAAATATTTTCTAAAGAAGGCAATGGCCGGCGCTCCATTGCACACAACACGCCTCGAGTGAGTGTGTAACCTGTTAGTGTAGTCAATAAGGCACGGTTTCCCGTATAGATGGGAACATCTGCATCAATGCGACTGATTATAGGGGCCGCATCATTCGTAATATGTTTTTGCTCACAAAGTATGGCTATGGCCCGGTATCCTGCATCAAGAGCAACCTTGATTACCTTAGGGCTCTCTGCAATAAAAATTTTCTGCGCATTGAAGTATCCCGTTCTCAGTTGTGCCTCGGTGAGGTGAGTGAACATTTCAACACCAGGGTATGACAGTGATGTAAGATTGATGATAGGCATGAAATATCTTGGAAGTATTTTGATAGGACAATAAAAACGGAAAGATTGTTTTACAACCTTTCCGCCATATATTAATAGTTCAATACGAGATTATCCTTCAATGGCAGCTACGCCAGGAAGAACCTTGCCTTCAATGGCTTCAAGCATTGCGCCTCCACCAGTAGATACGTAAGAAACCTTATCAGCCAAACCGAATTTGTTGACCGCAGCAACAGAGTCGCCACCACCAACGAGTGAGAATGCTCCATTCTCTTGAGTTGCCTGGGCTACGTATTTGGCTATCTCGCCTGTGCCGTGAGCAAAGTTTTCCATTTCAAAGACACCTACAGGACCATTCCAAAGGATTGTCTTGGAATTGAGTATTATCTTCTTCCAATTCTCCAAACTCTCATCAGAAGCGTCCATACCTTCCCATCCGTCAGGAATATTGAATATGTCTACAACTTTGCGGTTGGCATCGTTGGCGAATTTGTCGGCAGCAACAGTTGCTACTGAGAGGCTGAGGTTTACCCCCTTCTCTTTGGCTGCGGCCATTACGTTGAGAGCTTCTGGCATGAGGTCGTCTTCGTGTAGAGACTCTCCAATATGACCACCTTGGGCTTTAATAAAGGTGTAGCCCATGCCACCACCGATAATGAGGTTGTCTACCTTGTCAAGAAGATTCTTGATAACTCCTAGTTTAGAACTTACTTTAGAACCACCGATAATTGCAGTAAAGGGATGTTGAGCATTTTTCAATACGTTGTCGATTGCGGTAACCTCTTTTTCCATAAGGTAACCTAGCATCTTGCTATCTGCATCGAAATAATCTGCAATAACTGCGGTTGAGGCATGCTTACGGTGAGCTGTTCCAAAAGCATCGTTAACATATACGTCGGCATAAGAGGCCAATTTTTTTGCAAAGTCTTTTTGGCGGCTCTTCATTTCTTTTTTTGCCTCTTCAAATTCAGAAGTGCCTTTTTCAACGCCTACAGGTTTGCCTTCTTCTTCGGGATAGAATCGCAAGTTTTCGAGTAATAGAGCCTCTCCAGATTTGAGAGCAGCTGCTTGCTCGCTTGCATTGCCACAATCAGAAGCAAACTTAACTTCGACGCCTAGTGCAGCACTTACGTTCTTGACAATCTGTCCTAAAGAAAGTTCAGGTTTAACTTTGCCTTTTGGTTTGCCCATATGGCTCATCATGATAAGAGCACCACCATCTGAAAGTACTTTCTTTAAAGTGGGTAGAGCTCCGCGGATACGTGTGTCATCAGTAACGTTTCCATTTTCGTCCAATGGAACGTTGAAGTCTACGCGAACAATAGCTTTTTTCCCGGAAAAGTTAAATTGATCAATTTTCATTTCGTTTCTATTTAAATAATTGTTTATGTTAATTAATCTGTATGCAAAGTTAGCCTTTTTTTTAATGATAAAATAATCGACCTTTATTTATTTTAGTTTATTAAGAGAAAAGCAATTACATGCTTTTAAATTGTAACCGTTAAACTTTCTTAATCAAAAGGCGAAATTAAGGGCAGTTTTTGCAAGCAAAATGGTCGCTGGTGAAAACCACGCGATTCTCGTGATGCTTATTTTTATCATAAAGTTATGGTTTACGGAGCTAGAGTTATCCTTTACGCCGCTAATGATGGTCTTTAGGTTCTCAAAAATTATAGTTCGTTTGTCAAGAATTAGGGCGAGAGTTATGTTAAAAGCCGTTAAATTTGTCAAATATTCGCATTTTGCGGTCAAAAATTAGGGTTTTTAGCTCCAACTATATCTATTGATAACTCCAAAATAACCCTAAAAAGGTCTATATTTTGGCCAAAACTTTGCGACTTTTTATCGAAAAAAAGGAGGCGAAAATTGCTGCTTTTATAACATTCGTTAACTATAATCGTACACTAATCCACTTTTGCGTGATTTTTTTTGCTAAAAAGTTTGTGTTATCAATGATTATTCGTATCTTTGCAACGTCAGTTCCCACCAAGCCTCTCAACGATGCTCAAATGCGTGGGGCTTTTTTTGTATATATACGTTTATTCTCAAAATACGCTAATGGAAAGATTGCCGCAC
>CAVHVH010000201.1:1605-2999 GCA_963639385.1 Oscillospiraceae bacterium | reverse complement strand
ATGAAAGTACTCCATTCAGAACAAGCCCCCAAAGCGGTGGGACCTTACAGTCAGGCTATTGTGGCTGGCGGATTTGTATTTGCATCGGGACAGTTGCCTATTGACCCAACCACAGGCGAATTTGCCGAAGGCGGTGTAAAAGAGCAGACCAGACAGTCTTTGATTAATGTAACCCATGTGTTGGCCGAGGCTGGTATTGATCTGAGTCATGTGGTAAAAACTACTGTATATTTGGCAGATATGGCCGATTTTGCAGCTATGAACGAAGTGTATGCCAGCTTCTTTACAGAGCCTTATCCTGCACGCTCGGCTGTGGCAGTTAAGACATTGCCTAAGAATGCTTTGGTAGAGGTAGAGGTTGTTGCAGCAATCTGAAATAAACTTTAATTGCACCTGGTAGACCCCACAACTATTCTCACTATAACCAGGGGCAGTTGTGGGTTCTATGTTAAAATATCTAAGCTGTGTAAAATATCCTGCCGTTTTCTGTGCCAACTTAAATACATTGGCAACTCTTCTTTTCTTTTATACCAATGTCATAGGACACTTGTGAATAATCTTTGTAAATACCTAAAAATCTTGTCAATAATGAGAAAAATAATGTTAGCCCTGTCTCTGCTTGCCGTGAGTTTTACCCATGCAACTGAACAACCCAAACGAGTGTTGGTAGAGACTCCCCACATGTCTGTAGTGTTAGAAGTGTCGGCCGATAGGCAGCCGCGCTATATCTATCTTGGCGAGCGTATCAATAAGCAGGATGTAGATAATGCCGAACCCATATCGCGTACTCCCATCTATCCGGCTTATGGGTCAGAATTGGTACACGAGTCGGCTCTTGCCATAACCCATGCCGATGGTTCTATGGCTACCGATCTGCGCTATGTTGATACCAAAGTTGTGGCCGAGACCAATGCCACCGTGACCGTATTGCATATGCAGGATAAAGTTTATCCCGTAGATGTAAATGTATGTTATAGAGCGTATAATGATGTCGATGTTATTGAGACATGGACAGAAATACAGAACAACGAGAAACGCACAGTTACTCTTAACCGCTTTGCTAGCGCCATGTTGCCTATACGCAAGGGTAATGTGTGGATGACAAGTTTTCATGGAGCTTGGGGCAATGAGGCCGGACTGGTAGAACGCCCGTTGCAGCGTGGATTTGTTATGGTCAAGAATAAGAATGGTGTGCGCAATTCGCAGACCGAACATGCTGAAGTGATGTTTTCGCTCGACGGTCGACCAGAAGAGAACCACGGTCGTACTATAGGGGCAGCCCTCTGTTATACAGGAAATTATCGTATGCAGGTAGAAACCTACAATACAGGTTATCATTATCTATTGGCAGGTATAGATGAAGAGTGTTCGGCCTATCATTTGGGGCGGGGCGA
>CAVHVH010000201.1:0-1595 GCA_963639385.1 Oscillospiraceae bacterium | reverse complement strand
TTGTAACCCCAGTGCTAGCTTTTACTTATAGCAACGAGGGCAAAGGTGGAGTAAGTCGTACCTTTCACCGTTGGGGGCGCAAGTACAAACTCTGCCATGGTAATCAGTTGCGTGATATTCTGCTTAACTCTTGGGAAGGAGTGGGCATGAATGTTAAAGAGAAAGAGATGGATAGCATGATGATAGACTTTCATGACCTTGGTGGCGAACTTTTTGTGATGGACGATGGGTGGTTTGGCTCGAAATACCAGCGTACAGAGCGTTCTGCACTGGGCGACTGGGTTGCCGATATACGCAAACTTCCCGGAGGTATAGACGCACTGCTGGCCGATGCGAAAAAACATGATGTAAAGTTCGGTATCTGGATAGAACCCGAGATGACTAACGAGAAGAGTGAACTCTACGAACGTCATCCAGACTGGGTAATTAATGCTAAGAATCGGCCGCTCGTAGGCGGACGGGGTGGAAATCAGTTAGTACTTGATATGGCCAATCCTAAGGTTCAGGACTTTGTCTTCGGTGTTGTTGATAATCTGCTTACTCGTTATCCGCAGATAGCCTACATCAAGTGGGATGCCAATATGTCTATTATGTCGCATGGCTCGCAATATCTCACTGCTGCCGACCAGAGTCATCTCTATATAGCCTATCATGAGGGCTTGAAGAAAGTGCTTGACCGCATACGTACTAAATATCCTAATGTGGTGATGCAGAGTTGTGCCAGTGGTGGCGGACGTGTAAACTGGGGCATACTGCCATATTTTGACGAGTGGTGGGTAAGCGATAATACCGATGCCCTGCAGCGTATTTTTATGCAGTGGGGTACCAGTCACTTCTTCCCAGCCATAGGTATGGCGTCGCATGTGAGTGCTTCGCCTAACGGACAAACCCATCGCCAACTTCCGCTAAAGTATCGTTTCGATGTGGCCATGAGCGGCCGTCTGGGTATGGAGATGGTGCCCAATGAACTTACCGCTGCCGAGCGCCAGCAGGCCACCAAGGCCATAGCTGACTATAAGACTATACGTCCGGTAGTGCAATTGGGCGACCTATACCGTTTGGTGAGTCCGTTTAATGGTAGTCATGTGGCTTCATTGATGTATGTGTCTGACACGAAGGATAGAGCTGCATTCTTTTGGTGGAAACTGGAAAACTTTGTTGACGACCATCTCCCCCGTATAACCATGGCTGGTCTTGATCCAAATAAAGTATATACTATTCACGAGCTTAACCGTATAGACAAAGAACCGCTTTTCTGCGAAGGTCGAAAGTATACTGGTGCCTATCTTATGAATTATGGCATAGACTTGCCTACTGGTCACAACGTAAAGAATGTTGAAACAGGCGGATGGGCGAGCCGTGTACTCTGTTTTGTGGCCGAATAAACCAAACGATTGCGCTAATCATTGCGTGGATATTTCAGTAAAAACAGGCTATGTTACTGCCAATGGGTAGTGCATAGCCTGTAATAGTATCAGCGTTGAAGCTCTCTGTTACTTTCTTCTTTAGATATTAGGAATTGATAGTATATTTCTAATATGGGTGGTTCTATAAATTAGCTTTGTCTGATTTGCATACGCATTGTTGGCTACGCT
>CAVHVH010000200.1:0-3010 GCA_963639385.1 Oscillospiraceae bacterium | reverse complement strand
TAGTCAATGTCTTTTTTACTAGCACCATAACCTTCATCATATCGATCTGGAATATAATACTCAATATTTGAATAAAATAACAACAAAAACTTATACACCAATGCTACAGCCGAACATCCGTCTACATCATAGTCTCCATAAACCAATATACGTTCTTTTCGTCCTATAGCATCATTGAGTCTATCTACAGCGATGTCCATATCTGTCATTAAAAACGGATTGATAAGGTCGGCTAATTGGGGACGAAAGAACCGTTTAGCTGCAGACTCGGTAGTAATCCCCCTCCTTATTAAAAGTTGTGTAAGGATAGGACTCATATTAAGTTTTTCTCCAAAATCTTTAGCAGTTTGTTCTTCTTCAGGTGTAGGATATTTGTAATTCCACTTAAAGTGCATGATTGTCGTTCTTTTATTATCAGTAGAAAAGAGATAAGTCTCATACTGAGATTATATGCCTCCAAAATTACAAAATAAATACAAGAAAACGGCAGATTCTCATTTATAATTTTAAGGAACCTGCCGTTTTCTTGTATCATTAGGCATTATTGCCTACTATGATTAGATACCCATCTTTTTACGAATATCCTTAGGTATAGCATTCTTGTTTACCATAAAGTCCATTGTATTGGCAATAATAAAGTTTTTAGTCATATACCAAATACCCTTATACTCACCTGTTTCTCCCCAAGAATTCTTTACCATATAATATTCTTTTCCATTTTGATCTTTTGCGATACCATAAATAAGCATTCCATGATCATCTGTTAGCTCCCAGTTGTCATAACGTTCCTGACGTTGTTCTTGTGTGGGTTCCAGTTCGGGTACATTTACGCCAAGCGAGTCAATAAGGCTTGTTTTCTTGGCTTTTGACAATTTGAGCCAACGAGCCATGTCACTACCGGCTAACCCCTCCATTTTCTTGGTATCATAAAAGTAAGCCAGTCCCTGACGGGTGAACCCTTCTTCTGAAACATCTCCACCCCATGCCACGGTATAACCATTCATTATAGCATTGTCAATAATACGAGCCATATCATTCATTGGCACATTCCACGAGAGCGGATTACGCCAATTATCTTGTACTTCAACAGCGAATTGTGTCCAAAAAGGGTGATGCGTATAACTTGTTACGCTGACATAATTATTCCAATCAAGCCCCAAGCTAGCAGCAAATGTCTTTGGAGTGTAGTTCTTTCCTTCGTAAGTGAAATTTTCAGGACACTTGCCAAGATAGGCATCAAGAATTCCTTGAAGTCCAACCTTCCATTGATTTGATATTTTCTTTGAATTACAGGTTGCAATAGCTTTTACATAAGGTTCCATTACAGCAAAGAATTCATTGAAGTTGTTGAGAGAGTCACCATACAAACTTCCTGGGAAAGGCATGATACCTTGTGGTATTATACCATAATTTTGAATACAATATAGAGGATCGTATGCAGAACCTCCTTGTGAAAATTGACAATCACCATGCAAGCGTACCACTTGTATGGCACGATCCATATAAGTCTTGCTAGCCACAAAGCTTTCGTCTAAATCGTATGTTTTTCCTGTTGCTTTTAGGATTTCTGCCTCAAAGAAACTTAGCGTTGAATAATCCCAACAAGTACCAGAACGATTTTGGTCTTTTATGCTTGTAATTTTATTTTCCTTAACAATCGTAAATACAGGTTTGTTAAGGTTCTTTTTTTCTGTTTTCTTCTCCTGTGCGTTTGCGCTCAGTGTTATCATAGCCGCAAGCGCCATCATAATAATTTTCTTCATTTCTGTTTATTTTTGTAGTTTATAATTTGTTTTCTGCCATAAAAGCTTCAATATCTTGGGGGTGGTAGGGTATACGGTCTTTGCCCAAAAAACGTGCACCATTATCGGTAATAAGCAAGTCATCCTCTATGCGAATTCCCCCAAAGTCCTTGTATGAATCTAGTTTATCAAAATCTAAAAAATCCTTGCAGTGTCCCTTGGCACGCCATTCATCTATCAGTGCTGGAATAAAATAGATACCAGGTTCATCAGTAACAACAAAACTTTTTTGAAGGCGGCGCCCCATACGCAAACAGTTGGTTCCAAACTGTTCCAAATTTGGCCGTGTTTCCTCATCAAATCCAACATTAATTTGGTCTAGATTTTCCATATCATGTACATCCATCCCCATCATATGCCCTAACCCGTGAGGCAGGAACATGGCATGGGCACCCAAATGTATTGCATCATCCGTATTTCCTTTAGCCAGTCCCAAATCTTTCAGTCTGTCGAAGATCAATCTACATACCGCAAAATGCACATCAAGATATTTCACCCCTGGCTTAGCCAAATCATGTGCCAAATCATGAGCAGCTTCAACTATGGAATATATTTCCAGTTGACGTTGAGTAAATTTTCCGTTTACTGGGTAAGTACGTGTGTTGTCGGAACAATAGTTATTTACTGTTTCAGCACCAGCATCGCATAAAGCCATCCTACCGCTTTCAAGTAAAGCCATTGATGGCGTTCCATGCATAATTTCACCATGTTGCGAAAATATAGTAGGAAAACTCACCATTGCACCATATGAATGAGCAATACCATCAATCTTTCCTCCTATATATTTTTCTGTTATACCTGGACGTGTTATCCGCATAGCGGTAGTATGCATTTTATAACCTATTATAGCGGCCCGCTCTAGTTCTTCAATTTCTTCCGGTTCCTTTACAGAACGCATTTTTACCACTGCGTTAATTAGTTCCATAGAGGCCGACTCTTTCTGTAAATTTGGATGTATACCTAGAAGATCGTATAATTGTATTTTGATGTCGTGGCGGTAGGGTGGAAGAAAGTGGATGGTACGTTTTTGTCGCAATGCATTGTCGCAAATCGACTTTAGTTTCTTTGTAGGAGAACACTTTTCTATACCAATCTGCGCTGCCATATCCGCTACAGATTCTACGGAGCCATACCAAACTATATCCTCAATATCAATATCATCACCTATCAATGTTTCATTATCATTATCAAGGTCTATTACTCCTACT
>CAVHVH010000199.1:0-3044 GCA_963639385.1 Oscillospiraceae bacterium | reverse complement strand
GGTGTTACAGGCGAGAAGATGGAACTTGACGGTTACAACTATCTCGTAGGCGAAAACATCTCTGTTTACGACCACATGGGTCGCCACACTCTGGCCACCATGGTACAGCTTGACAAGGACAACGAAGAGGCCGCACACAAGGTAGCCATGCAAGTAGCTGCCATGAAGCCTGTAGCTCTCGATGAAGCTTCTGTTCCCCAAGCCGTAAAGGACGAGGAACTCAAGGTTGCTATACAGAAGACCAAGGAAGAGCAGGTAGAAAAGGCCGTAAACGCTGCCATCAAGAAGGCTGGTATCAACCCCAACTTGGTAGACAGTGAAGACCACATAGAGTCTAATATGGCTAAGGGATGGCTCAGCCAGGAAGACGCTGACAAGGCACGCGAAATCAAGCAGACCGTAAGCGTAGAGAAGGCTGCCAACTTGAACGAGCAGATGATTCAGAACATTGCCAAAGGCCGTATGGCTAAGTTCTTCAAGGAGAACTGTCTGGTAGATCAGGAATTCCAGTTCGCCGACGAAGATGGAAAGATTACCGTAAAAGACTGGCTGAAGAAGCAGGGCGACTTGAACATCACCGCTTACAAGCGCTTCACACTTGTAGCCGACTAAGCCGGAAACAGGTAAAATCAAAATAATAATAAAGGGGTGTATCCAAACAAATAAGGATATACCCCTTTTTTCGTATAGGCGTACAACGCCATTATTCGTACTTCCGAATACATTTTTCTATAGCTTCCATCCCTTATATCGGAAATATTGCGTAACTTTGTCATCAGCCTAAAAGCCAATAAGCTACCCGAACAAAAAAATAAAAACCTATATAACAATGAAACGAATCTACTTATTATTGTGCTTGGCGCTCTGTACGGCAAATATTTATGCGCAGCGAGCCGACAACTATCCTCCCACAAAAAACGCATCGGTAACATTTACCGAGACCAACCTTCCCATTGTTTTCATAACCGTAGACGGAAAGATGATTCTGCGCGAAGAACGCATAACGGCAAAAATCAAAATTATCAACAATGGTGCGGGTAAGACCAATTATGCCGACCTTACGGCTCACCCCGAACAGACCATTGACTACGAAGGATATATAAGTCTGAAATACCGCGGCAATTCATCGTTCAATTCGTCTGATAAAAAGCCATACGGCTTCAAAACCATAGAAAAGCCACTGGAAGAAAATGGAAAGAAGGTAAAGGTAAGTCTATTGGGCATGGGCAAGGATAACGACTGGGCTCTGTTGGCTCCTTTTGCTGACAAATCGATGATGCGCGACGTGCTCACCTTCGAGCTGGCAAGACCTTACTTCGACTGGGTTCCCCACTCTCGCCACGTAGAACTGGTAGTAGATGGCAAATACTATGGCATATACATCCTTACCGAACGGCCAGGAAAAGGCAAAAAACGTCTTAACCTGAACGACCCAGGCGAAGATAATGGCGATCTTACCGGCGATTGGCACGTAGAGATTGACCGCGATGACGAGGACCATTACTATCAGTCGAAATACCACCCGTATGGTCGCAGCGGTTCTTTTGATTATACTAAATATATCACCTATCAATACGACGACCCGGAATACGATGACTTCGCCGATCTGCCCGAAGGTACAGAAAGCGCTATCCAAAAATCAATCGATGATATGGAAGACTGCTTTGCCTCTGACACCTATACCGACCCAACCAACGGTTACCGAAAATATATCGATGTAGCATCGTTTATAGACTATATGCTCTCTACTGAATTTACTTTCAATGTAGACGGCTACCGCCTAAGTTCGCACATGTACAAGTATAGTGATACACACGCAAAGAACGAAGGACTGGATAGCAGATGGAAATGTACGCTTTGGGACTTTAATATCGCCCTGGGCAACGCCAACTACTATAACGGCGACCGTACTGACCTATGGCAATACGACATGAACAACAGAGAGAGCGACCCACAACTTGTACCATTTTGGTGGAAGCGCTTGTTAGATGACCCCGCATACCAAACCGATCTGAAAAACCGATGGGCACAATACCGCGAAGGACAATATGCCGATGATGCCATATATACAAAGATTGACTCTATAGCATCGCTGCTCACCTCGGGCGGAGCCATGGAACGCAATGAAGCTGCTTGGGGCATGTTCGGGCGTTATGTATGGCCCAACGCATATATCGGAAACAGTTATAACGACGAGATAACCTATCTCAAGGAATGGGTTAAGAAGCGTCTGGCCTTTATGGACCGCAAACTGTTGCCCCAGGAGAAGGCGGACATTCGCCCCATCTCTGTTACCAGCGGATATAACGCTGATGTGGTGGTAGAAGCACTACCCTCAAGCACCCATGCCAATAACGCCGGCGACGGTGGTGGAAATACATTCTACTCTGCCAGTCTGAAAGCTACTGGAGGATTGCCCGCCGATGGCACTATAAACGCTCCTTCGGGTGCCAACTTCCAATTGGCCGACTATACCGACAACAATGCACTTGTTATCAAGAGCGGAGAGACGGGCACCATTACCTTTACACACCCCATAGCCACCAGCCAACTATACATCCTGGCCACCAGCGGTGACGGAAGTAGCACCCTACAGGCCGTGCCACTATATAGCGACGGGAGCGAAGACACAGCATCAACTCTCGCCATTGCAGACTGGTCTGTAAAAAATCCTACAGGAGACGAAGCCATTAGCGGTTTAAGTCGTATCAGCACAAGCAGTGATACATATAGTACAAGTTTTGCGTTCTGCCTGTTTGACAGCACCATAGACACCGACAAAACCAAAAGCGTAAAAGGAATACGCCTAACCAACACCAAAGGTGGGCGAGCTCTTGTTATGGGATTTGCCTACAAGGCAGGAGCGGCCACAGGAATTAACGATACCTTCATAGAAAAAGCAAAAAGAATATCGGGATACTATACACCAAGCGGTGTCAGAATAGACAAGCCAGGAACCGGGATAACCATTATAAAATATAGCGACGGTAGCACCCGGAAGGTTATCAAAAAATAATCATCTATTCTATCTCAAAGTAAAACCC
>CAVHVH010000198.1:1302-3070 GCA_963639385.1 Oscillospiraceae bacterium | reverse complement strand
TAAAACCAGCTAAAAATATAGGGTAAACTTGGGCAACTTATTTTTTGAACATTACTAAATGGCAGTAAAATATTTAAGGCACACTCTTTTTAGCCCTGTTCCTAAGCAGAAATCTACTAAAAAATCGTAATTTTGCATACGTAATCACAACTACATATGGAAATCAAGAATTCTCAATTCGTTATTTCTGCTCCCATAGTAGAAAAATGTCCCAAAGACAACAAACCAGAATATGCTTTTATCGGTCGAAGCAACGTAGGTAAGTCAAGCCTTATCAATATGCTTTGCAATCATAAAGGATTGGCTAAAACCAGTGCTACACCAGGTAAAACGCTCCTTATAAACATGTTTCTTGTAAACCGCGAATGGTATCTTGTTGACCTTCCTGGTTATGGATATGCCAAGCGTTCTAAAACAGTTCAAGATCAGTTACAACGCATGATTACCGGATATATACTTCAGCGTCAACAACTGGTCAATGTATTTGTTCTCATTGATATACGTCATGAGCAGCAAAAGATAGACCGTGAATTTGTTGATTGGTTGGGGTTGAGTAATGTACCTTTCAGTATTATTTTTACCAAAGCCGATAAAATAGGTCCTGTAAAGGCCCGAGAAAACGCTGATCGATGGATGGAAAGTCTGAAAGATACATGGGAAACGCTTCCGCCCTATTTTATTACAAGTAGCGAAAAGCGAACTGGTCGTCAAGAAGTGATAGACTATATAGGTCAGATTAACGACACCATAGCTTCTGGCGAAGAATAAAGGGTAGTTCCAGAAATCTTACAAGACTAAATTAAAGAGCAACCCTAAAGACATACTATGGCAAATCAGAACACCATACTTGATGTGCAGAATGTAAGTAAACGTTTTGGTGCACACGAACTGTTTACTAATCTCTCGTTCAGTATCGCAGAAGGGCAGAAAGTTGGTCTTATTGCTCGCAACGGAACTGGCAAATCTACCATACTCTCAATTCTTACCGGAAATGAAAGCTTAGACGAGGGACAGATTGTGTTCCGAAATGGCGTGCGCATGGGCTACCTTGAACAAGACCCTGCCTACAATCCTGAAGACACCGTGTTGGACGCCTGCTTCAACCATCAAGGCGACGAAGAGAAGATTGTTAAAGCCAAGCAGATACTGACGAAACTCAAGATTTCAGATCTTGCACAACCCATGTCACAACTTAGCGGAGGTCAGCGTAAAAGAGTTGCTTTGGCCAATGCTCTTATTACCGAGCCTGATTTTTTGATCTTGGATGAGCCCACCAACCATTTGGATTTAGAGATGATTGAGTGGTTAGAAGGATTCTTGCAACGTGGCAACAAGTCATTGCTCATGGTTACCCACGACCGTTATTTTCTTGATCGCGTATGCAATATCATACTCGAATTAGACGACCACACCATCTATACCTACCGCGGCAATTACGCCTACTATTTGGAGAAACGCCAAGAACGCTTGGATAACCGTCGGGCAGAACAAGCCCGGGCAGCAAATCTCTATCGTACAGAGTTGGAATGGATGCGGCGTATGCCACAGGCTCGTGGCCACAAAGCCAAATACCGAGAAGATGCTTTCTACGAGCTTAGTAATAAAGTGCATCAACGTATAGAAGACCGACAGATAAGGCTAAAAGCATCAAATGTATATATTGGCTCTAAGATATTCGAATGCCAATATGTATCTAAACAATTTGATAACGGTAAAATTATACTGGATAATTTTTATTACAATTTCGCCCGATTCGAAAAGATGGGCA
>CAVHVH010000198.1:0-1292 GCA_963639385.1 Oscillospiraceae bacterium | reverse complement strand
TTTTAGGTCTATTGCGCCCTGATAGCGGAAAATTTGATATTGGAGAAACCGTCAAATTTGGCTATTACTCACAAGAAGGACTGCAATTTGATGAACAAGAACGGGTAATCGATGTTATAACTAAGCGCGCAGACTATATAGACCTCGGTGGCGGGCGCCATCTATCTGCTTCACAGTTCTTGCAAAGATTTCTCTTTACCCCTGAAGAACAGTACAATTTTGTATACAAACTAAGCGGTGGTCAACGTCGCAAACTTTACCTCTGTACCGTTTTGATGGACAATCCTAATTTTCTAATTCTTGATGAGCCCACCAACGATTTGGATATCCAAACCCTACAGGTTTTGGAAGAGTATTTGCAAGATTTTCCAGGATGCGTGATTGTAGTCAGCCACGACCGCTATTTTATGGACAAAGTAGTTGACCATATACTGGTTTTTAAAGGTGATGGAGTTATTGATGACTTTCCTGGAAATTATACTCAATACCGAAACTTTTCGGCTTTACAAAGCAAAGAAAAATCCACATCTAGTTCAGTTGCTAAGGAGAAAGAGAAGAAAAATTACCACAACGATACTCGGCGCCGTCTTTCATATAAAGAGAAAATGGAGTTTGAGCAATTAGAAAAAGATATCACCCAACTTGAACAACAGCAGCACGAAATAGAGCAACAACTTTGTAGTGGAACTCTCTCCGTTGACGATTTGGTAGAGAAAAGTAAGCTACTGCCCAAACTCAAAGAAGAGATTGACGAGAAGAGCATGCGTTGGCTGGAACTCAGTGAGATAGCCAATTAATAATCTACAATGTAAAGTATTTATATTTATGTATCATTATTATCGTACCCCAAACATTCTTTGTATTATAGCGGTCTTATTCCTTTCTCAAATGGCAAATGCCATTCGCCGTCCACAGCAAACATTCACCTCAGACAATATTGAGAAACAAAAGAATATCGGCCTGCAGAGTATCTCTGAAGATGCGGCCCGTTCACATGTATATTTCCTTTCACACAATCTTCTTGAGGGGCGTCAGGCGGGTACCCGCGGCTCACAATTGGCTCAACAATATATCATTTCTCGCATGAGAGAAATTGGAATACGTCCATATACCGATTCCTATCTTCAAGCCTTCAGTGCTGTAGCCCGCCCCGTACTCCATCGTCAGCCGCGATATTATGTCGAGACTGATTCGGTTAACAATATTCTTAAAGTCCCCCACTACATTCTGAATATGGCTAATGTCATTGCCGTTATTCCCGGTAATTCATCAGCCGACACCATCGTCATAGG
>CAVHVH010000197.1:0-3145 GCA_963639385.1 Oscillospiraceae bacterium | reverse complement strand
CATGATAGCAGCAGAGAAAAACAGACTGACAAAATAATAGAAATTAAGTCCTGCAGAATAATCGTTAAATATAAAAAAGAACATTAGAGGCATGAGGAACATCATCCATTGCATCATCTTCATTTGCTCTGCTTGCTGACCTACCATTTGATCTCGTTGTTGGCGCATAGTCATCCATGAGTAGAGCAGGTTGGCCACACAGAACAATATACAAGTAAGCGATAGATGGTCGCCGATTAAAGGAAGATTAGTTCCCCATTCTATGATAGGGTCATAAGTAGAAAGATCTTTCATCCACAAAAAACTTTGTCCTCGTAATTGAATTGCATTTGGTACAAAGTTAAACATTGCAATCCAAATAGGGGTTTGTATAAGCATTGGCAAACATCCAGACAATGGGCTTACACCATATTTAGAATACTCTGCCATCATGGCTTGTTGCTTCTGCATTTGATCTTCCGGCTTGTCAAATTTTGCAGTGGCTTCCTCAAGTTTTGGTTTCAAAACACGCATTTTTGCGCTACTCATATAACTTTTCTTTACCATTGGGTAAGTTATAATTTTAAGCAGAAGCGTGATAAGAATAAGGACCACACCCATTGGAAAAATTTCTGACAACCAATCGAATACGTATATTGTAAACCAACGATTGATTATGCGGAACAAAGGCCATCCAAGATAGACCAAACGTTGAAGTTCAAGATCTTTGCCAAAATTACTTTGCGTTTCGACTTGTTGTAGAAGGCGAAAATCATTTGGACCATAATAAAACTCAAACTCTGTTGGCTGTTTACCTGTAGGATCGAAAAAGGTTTTCATCTTAGCTTGATAGCTTTTTAGATAATTAGTACCATTCTTCTTCTCGTATGGAATTGAAGTCATCAAAGAGTTTGGCTGAAAGTCGTTTTTGGCTATCATTACTGCTGAAAAGAATTGATTCTTGAATGCCACCCAATCTATACGTTCATCTATAGGCTTATCTATCTTTTCAGAAGCTTCGCTCAGATGGTCTGTACCACCTTCACTATCGTGGTAAGTAAGTGTGGCATATCGATTTTCAAAATTGAAACCCTTTTCTTGCTGACGGCATTTCTCTTGCCAATTGATGTCAAGAGTATTGGTGTTTGGGGCAAATAGACCATCCATACCTTCTACGTTTAGACGCATATGAAGCATGTAATCCTTGCCAAGTAGATAACTTAGCACTATGCGTTTTCCTTCTGCGGCTTCTGCGGTAAATACAACTGTCGAATCGGTGAGAGAAGAAACGTCAAAGTACAGATCTTGTGTTGATATATTTATATCTTTTGCTACCAATGTATAGTTAAGAGATTGTTCGTTTTTATCAAACAAAACTACACCTTCCTTATTATTGATATTATCCTTATATTTCTTTATCAGCACTTGGTCTACAACAGCACCTTTCGTATTGAACGTCAGTTCAATATAGTTATTTTTTAAAATTAGATTTTTAGACGTACCAGCAAGAGATTTATGGAATAGACTTGTGCTATCTGTTAGTGCTTGCTGTATTGTGCGCGCATGTTGTGTTCTAATAGCATTATTCTCGGCTCTTGCCAACTTTTCTTTATCAGCATTTTGCCTAGAAATCAACTCTTGTTGTTTTTTTATATCTTCTTCTGATGGTTGGCTCCACCAACTAAAACCGACAAACAATAGCACTATGAGTACTATGCCTGTTATTGGACAGTACTCTGATATTCTGGATGATATTTAGTTCCGATATACCACTTTAAGCTAGGAATTTCAACCACTTCTACTAAATCGCTCTCAGGATTTCTACCTACACACATCATTCCTGCACGCTCATACTCAGTAAGATATTCGTTATTAAATTCATAACGATGACGATGACGTTCCCTTATGTTCTCTTTATTATATATATTAAATGTACGAGAACCTTGTCTTAATATACATTCGTATTGGCCGAGACGCATGGTACCTCCCATATTGGTAATATTTTTCTGTTCTTCCATTATGTCAATCACGTTGTGCTTGGTCTTCTCGTCCATTTCACGACTATTAGCATCATTGTACCCCAATACATTACGGGCGAACTCAATTACCATCATTTGCATACCTAGACAGATTCCAAATGTGGGAATGTCGTGGGTGCGAGTATAATGGGCTGCTATTAGTTTTCCTTCTATACCACGTTGGCCGAAGCCTGGGCAAACAATAATACCATCTTGATTTTTGAGTAATTCGCCAATATTATTCTCTGTTATTTTTTCTGAGTTGATGTAGTTAATATTGACTTTGTAATCATTGTATGTAGCCGCTTGTGATAGACTTTCGCGTATGCTTTTATATGCATCTTGTAAATCGTATTTGCCAACTAATCCAATGTTTATGGTTTTTACTGCGTTGGCTCGGCGTTCCAAGAATTGTCGCCATGGACCTAATGATGGTTTTTCACCTATGGTTTCTTCAACCTTTCGTAGAATAGCTGTGTCCAATCCTTGATCTTGCATATATACAGGTACTTCGTAGATACTGGGCAAATCTTCACTTTGTATGACACAGTCAAAATCAACGTTACAAAAAGCTGCAACTTTTTTTCTCACTCCTTCATCTAGATGTTTTTCAGTACGTAAAATGAGGATGTCAGGTTGGATTCCTACACTTTGTAATTCTTTGACACTATGTTGAGTCGGTTTGGTTTTCAGCTCACCTGCTGCCTTGAGATATGGCACATAAGTAAGGTGTACATTAACAGCCTTTTTACCAAGTTCCCATTTCATTTGGCGTATAGCCTCCATAAAAGGTGCACTTTCTATATCTCCGATAGTTCCACCAATTTCTGTTATAACAAAATCATAGTGATAGCGTTGCCCCAACATTTTAATATTACGTTTTATTTCGTCTGTAATATGCGGAACAACTTGAATGGTTTTTCCGAGATAATCGCCTCGACGCTCTTTATCTATGACACTTTTGTATATACGTCCCGTAGTCATAGAGTTTGCTTTAGTAGTCTGAATTCCAGTAAATCGTTCATAGTGACCTAAGTCCAGGTCGGTTTCCATACCATCGGCGGTAACATAGCATTCGCCGTGTTCGTAAGGGTTCAGTGTCCCCGGGTCGATATTGATATAGGGGTCAAATTTCTGAATGGTGATGT
>CAVHVH010000196.1:1686-3154 GCA_963639385.1 Oscillospiraceae bacterium | reverse complement strand
CGAAAAAAGTGTCAAAGCTCTGCTTGAAGAAGGACAAGATAATATAGATGATTCTTGGTCGGAAGATATAGCAGACAAAGAAATAACCTTTAAAAAACCAGTAGAAGAACGTAAGGGCGGTAACGCATTGTCATGTTATCTTGCTTTTGTTCCTGTTAATATCAAGGAAATGACCTCGACACGTTTTGAGGTCTACTTAATTAACGACTGTAATTATAGTATACAATATTCGTTTATGACGGCAGAGGGGAATGCA
This sequence comes from Oscillospiraceae bacterium, assembly GCA_963639385.1. GTDB lineage: Bacteria > Bacteroidota > Bacteroidia > Bacteroidales > Bacteroidaceae > Prevotella. Next base: position 2,898 of record CAVHVH010000196.1, on the reverse strand, counting down.
TGGACGCTACATTCGCAAGGCGAAATATCCCCCAATACATCATATTATATAGAAGAAATAGGTAGAGAAGAACTTAATAGTTTGCTAAAAATGGGATTTCAGCTATTTGCCTATAAGAAGGACAAATCATTTGTATTAAAACCGATGGTAGAGGTACAACTTAGACTTGATCCTGTAAAATTTTATAAGCTACATTCATTTCAGCAGACTATATATTTTGATACCGCAGCTTTGCTTTATACTATAGTAGAGAATGATAAGGTACCTCATCATCTTAACATCAATGCAGATGAATTAAAAATGAGTATGTATGGTAATTCGACTATATCAGATACACAATCAGCAAAGTCGCAAGAAGTCAAAAGTCACTCAAAGAATACCTCTAATAACCGGGGAAATGTTGTTGTAGATCTACATATAGAAGCCTTGCTTGACAATACATCTGGTATGTCTCATGCTGATATCTTAAACTATCAGATGGAAAAGTTTAAAGAAAAATTAGATAGTTACAGCGACAAAAAAGGCACGAAGATAATATTCATCCATGGCAAAGGTAATGGGGTGTTGCGCCATTCAATCATTAATATGCTTAATTATCAGTACAAGAAATATCAGTATCAAGATGCCTCTTTTCAAGAATATGGATATGGGGCTACTTTGGTAACCATTAGATAATCTGTCCAATTTAAATTTGACCAATATGAATTACGGATTTATTAAAGTTGCGTCTGCAGTTCCTTCAGTAAAGGTGGCCGATTGCAAATATAATGTAGAGCAGATAGAACAACAGATAATTATGGCCGAGGGACAAGGGGTAGAAATAATATTGTTCCCAGAACTCTCAATAACAGGTTATACATGCCAGGATCTTTTTAGGCAGAACTTGCTTCTTGAAACCACAGAGAATGCCATGCTAATGTTGCTTGATTTTACCCGTCAGTTAGACATTATTGCTATAGTGGGGCTTCCTGTTGCTATTGGTGATCTTTTACTCAATTGTGCAGCTGTTATCCAAAAAGGACAGATTTTGGGTGTAGTTGCCAAAGAATATTTGCCCAACTATAATGAATTCTATGAAAAACGTTGGTTTGCCTCTTCGCAAGATTTACGGACAAATGTATTGAGATATGCAGGCAATCAGATAACAATAACTTCTTCTCCTCAAATCTTTTCAACCTGCGATGGCGTAAGGTTCGGTGTAGAAATTTGTGA
>CAVHVH010000196.1:0-1676 GCA_963639385.1 Oscillospiraceae bacterium | reverse complement strand
GATGTATGGGCACCTACTCCTCCAAGTAATCATTTGGCGTTGGCTGGCGCTGATATTATATTTAATCTCTCTGCAAGTGATGAACTTGTAGGTAAGCATGATTATCTATGTGCGCTATTGTCGCAACAGAGCGCCCGTACTATTTCCGGGTACGTATATTCGAGTGCCGGGTTTGGCGAGAGTAGTCAAGACGTAGTGTATGGAGGTAATGCGTTGATATTTGAAAATGGGCATCTTTTGAATAGGGGTTCTCGCTTTTCTATTAATAGTCAGATGCAGGTGGCCCAAATAGACATTGAGCGTTTAAGAGCAGAACGCAGAAGTAATACCACTTATGCCAATGCCCAACGCAGAATGATTGGAGAAGAAGTATTTTTTCGGGAAGCTCAATCCATAACCCCTAAAGACTTTGTGCTAGAGCGCAAGATAGAGGCGCATCCTTTTATTCCGTCACCCGACATGATGGATAAAAGTTGCGACGAAATTTTGAATATCCAAGTTATGGGACTTGCTAAGCGTATGGTTCATACAGGTTCTAAAAAAGTTGTGATAGGAATCAGTGGTGGATTAGATTCTACATTGGCTTTGTTGATATGTGTTAAGACTTTTGATAAACTGAACCTTGATAGAAATGGAATAGTTGGTGTTACCATGCCGGGGTTTGGCACAACAGGTCGTACTTATACCAACGCTGTCAATCTTATGAATAACCTAAATATTACCATAAGAGAAATCAATATTTCAAAAAGTGTGATACAACATTTTGCTGATATTGATCACGATATGTCTCTTCATGATACTACTTACGAGAACTCTCAGGCCCGTGAGCGAACTCAAATTTTAATGGATATAAGTAATCAGGTGGGAGGATTGGTTATTGGAACCGGAGATTTGTCAGAACTGGCTCTTGGATGGTGTACATATAATGGCGACCATATGAGTATGTATGCCGTGAATTGTAGCATCCCTAAAACTCTTGTTACCTGTTTAGTAAAGTATGTGGCAAGTACAATGGATAGAAATACTGCAATAACTCTTGATGACATTATAGATACACCAATAAGCCCAGAACTGGTTCCGGCCGATGAGAACGGTAATATAAAGCAAAAGACAGAAGATCTGGTAGGACCATATGAATTGCATGATTTCTTCTTGTATTATTATATGCGTCATGGCTTCCGACCTGCAAAAATATTTATGCTTGCCCAAAAAGCTTTCGCAGACAAATATGATGATGAAACTATAAAACAATGGCTCAAGACATTTTGCCGACGGTTCTTTAGTCAACAATTCAAGCGCTCGTGTCTGCCTGATGGTCCCAAGGTTGGTAGTATCAGTCTAAGTCCACGAGGTGATTGGCGTATGCCGAGCGATGCTTCTGCTGATTTGTGGATAAGAGAATGTGAAACATTATAGTAGTCTTCTAAGAGCATCTGTTTAGTAGGGTGGCTACGTCTCTGTCTTAGATGGAGCCATGGTGCTCTTAGAAAAAAAGATGGGCTATTGTTGGATATGTGTGAATTTAGTATTACCTTTGCATTGTTAAGGAAGATTGGCAGAGTGACCGAATGCGCTGGACTCGAAATCCGGTATACCCTTTTTGGGTATCGGGGGTTTGAATCCCTCATCTTCCGCAGAAGAGCATTAGCTATCAGTTTCAACATGTGTTGAATATT
>CAVHVH010000195.1:0-3216 GCA_963639385.1 Oscillospiraceae bacterium | reverse complement strand
GGCACGGGTGCTATGTGCTTTTGCGCAAGGTCCAAATAATAGTGGTACATACTATCAGGCGGCCAATGGAAAGAAGGGTTCCGCGTTGAAGACGGCGCTCTATAGCATTATTAGCAAGCATAAAACGATAAGTTATGACGGATTGATAAGTTGCTATCAACAAACCGACAAGCGGGCAGATGGTAAATTATGGGACATGTATTCGAGTACAACCAATTATTCGTTCTCTGATAACAACGGAAGTTACAAGAAAGAAGGCGATATATGGAACCGTGAACACTCAGTGCCGCAAAGTTGGTTCAGCAAAGCCTCTCCTATGAAATCGGACATAGTACATGTTGTACCTACCGATGGATATGTTAATGGGCGAAGAAGTAATTTCCCTTTTGGTGAAACAAAGAATCCTACCTATACATCGAATAATGGTTTCTCCAAACTCGGTCCCTGTTCTGTCGACGGATATTCGGGAACAGTATTTGAGCCCAACGATGAATACAAAGGCGATTTTGCACGCATTTATTTCTATATGGCCACTTGCTATGAAGACAAAATTTCTTCATGGAGCAATACAGCGGTCTTTGCAGGAAATAAGTATCCGGCCTATAAAACATGGTTCATCAATATGTTGTTAAAATGGGCCAAGCAAGACCCTGTAAGTCAAAAAGAAATAGACCGTAACAACGCCGTCTATAACTGTCAGCAAAACCGCAATCCCTTTGTTGATTACCCTGGACTGGAACAATATGTATGGGGTGATAAGCAGGATGTTTCTTTTAGCTATGACGATTATGATGGGAACAGTAATCCAGAACCTGACCCCGACCCTGACCCCGACCCGGATCCCGACCCGGATCCTGACCCCGATACAAATGAAATTACGTTTACCAAGGTAACTGCAGATACAGAGATTAATGCCGGTTCGTATTATATATTGGTATATGAGGGGAACTCAAAAGTAAATTCATGTGCACTTTCTGACCTATCAAGTGGAAAGAACTATTATACCAGTGCTGATATAAAATTGGGAAGCAACAATAAAATATCATCGATAGTTGATGAGAAGAATGCCCCGCACCAACTGCTTTTAGGAGGAAGTCAGGGAGAATATACTATCTATGATGCTCAGGAAAAAATATATCTCACATTGACAGCTGATGAGAATAAATTGTATTCTACAGCTACAGCCTCTAGTGATATGGCAAAATGGAGCATTAGTGTAAGTGGAGGGTATAGCCATGTTACCAACAAAAAATGGTCTAAACGCGAGATACAGTTTAACGCAGACAATCCACGATTTGCATGTTATACAGGAAGTCAACAGAATGTAATGCTCTACCGTCGCGACCAAACGGATGGAATAAATTCGCCGTACGCAAGCACTATATCAAAGGTAACTGTATATTCTATCACAGGTGTGGCAGTAAAACGGAATGTGGAAAAGGGTTCTGCGTTAACCGGATTGGCTAAGGGTATTTATATAATAGGTGGAAAGAAAGTAGTGATAAACTAAGGTTGGAGTAACGATATACAATAAAGCCCGAGACTATATGCCCCGGGCTTTATTATATATCTGATCTAAATAGCCATCTTAAATATCCCATCCTACGGCAGATGCACCGAGGACAGCGGCAGCAGAACCGTCGAGACCGCTTACCAAGAATTTAGCTTTGCCTTTGAAGATATTGAGGATATGGCTGTTATAGCTATCTACGATAGGCTTCATTAGCAAGTCGCCCGCTTTAGTAAGACCACCGAAGAAGATGAAAGCTTCAGGCGATGAGAATGTGGCAAAATTGGCACAAGCTTCACCGAGAATTTCTCCTGTAAAATCAAATATCTCTTTAGCTAATTTATCTCCTTTTCCTGCAGCAATGGCTACATCAAGCGAGGTTATATCATCTGGATTGAGTTCGCGTAGCAAAGATTCGTCATCTCGTATAGCCAAAAACTCGCGTGCAGAACGAGCAACTCCAGTTGCCGAGCAGTAAGTTTCAAGACATCCACAACGGCCGCATCCGCATTGACGCCCGTCAATACGTACGATAGCATGGCCCAGTTCTCCAGCAAATCCATCACATCCATAGACCAACTGACCATTGACTACGATACCAGAGCCTACGCCTGTTCCCAAAGTTATAACAATAAAATTCTTCATGCCGCGAGCCACGCCATAAGTCATCTCACCAATAGCGGCTGCATTGGCATCGTTGGTAAGAGCAACAGGAATACCTAGGGCATCGGAAAATAGTTTGGCCAATGGTACAACACCAGAATGTCCCCACTTTAGATTAGGGGCAAATTCGATAGTGCCGTTATAATAGTTTCCATTAGGTGCACCTATACCCATAGCCTTGATATTCTCGATGCCGCCTACTTGATCAATTATAATCTGAAGAGCATCGACAGCAGCTTTGACATAATCGTTGACATTATCATATGCTTGAGTCTTGATAGCGGTAGTTACCTTGATGTCGCCACGGCTATCAACAATTCCAAACACCGAGTTTGTACCACCCAAGTCTAAACCGATAACATACGGTTTCATTTCATTCTGTACTTCCATTTTATATTTATCTTTAGTTATTGAGTTTATTCTATCAGACAAAGGTAAATTATTTTACAAAGAACTACAAGAAAAACATATGTTTTTTAGTCTTGACGGACAATTTTAGGAGCTATGTCTTTTTCTTTCAAGTTAATTTAGTAACTTTGCATCCACTATGCCATTTCCTTTTCAGATAGATATCTTGGGAATGATACTTAAAGGTGTTCTTATAGGTATCATTGCATCGGCCCCAATGGGTCCTGTAGGAGTGCTTTGTATACAACGCACTCTCAATAAAGGTCGCTGGTACGGATTTGTTACGGGGGTTGGCGCTTCTATAAGTGACATTATTTATGCATTATTGTCAGGATTTGGTATGAGTTTCATAATGGATTTTGTTACCAATTCTACCAATAAGTTTTGGCTTCAGATAAGCGGTAGCGCAATATTGCTTATTTTTGGAATCTATTGTTTCAGAGCAAACCCCACTAGAAATATCCATCGGAGTGGCACAAAGAAAGGTTCGTTGTTACACAATGGCATTACGGCGTTTTTTGTGACGCTCTCCAATCCGCTTATAATTTTCCTCTTTATGGGAACTTTTGCCCAGTTTGCCTTTATCGTTCCTAATCATCCATTCGAAATGTCGTTAGGTTATATCAGTATTATAC
>CAVHVH010000194.1:0-3222 GCA_963639385.1 Oscillospiraceae bacterium | reverse complement strand
GTAATGGTAGCACAACAGGTTTTGGTTCTGTTTGTGGTGGTTCGAATCCGCCTAGAACAACTTAAGAGCGCTGTATATCCTATGATATGCAGCGCTCTTAAGTTATAGGCCAACGCTCTTTTTATATAAAAGATGGTTCTAAAAATACCCGTATTCATACAGAACCACTCTAAAACGGAATTGGGGGCATATCCTCCGCCATCAAGGTATAGGCAAGTAAAACTATATTGAATAACTTTGCCCCCAACAAAACCAATTAATAATATATAATATGTATATAGAAAAGATAAAGTCGCCGGCCGACCTGAAAAAGCTTGACTTGAAAGCCCTAAAAAGCGTGGCTCAAGAAACACGCGATGCCGTTCTTAACCGTGTAAGCAAGCACGGCGGACACGTTGGCCCCAATCTTGGATTTGTAGAGGCCACCGTGGCGTTGCACTATGTATTCAATGCTCCCGAAGACAAACTGGTATTCGACGTAAGTCACCAAAGTTACCCACACAAGATACTTACAGGCCGTGCTGCTGGATTTTTGGGCGACGCCGAAGACATGGACGCTGTATCGGGATATTCCTCACCAGCAGAAAGTCCTGTCTACGACAACTTTGAAATAGGCCATACGTCAACTTCGGTAAGTTTGGCCACTGGATTACAGAAAGCACGCGACATAAAGGGAACCCACGAGAATATTATAGCCGTAATAGGCGACGGGTCGCTATCGGGCGGAGAAGCCTTCGAAGGACTCGACGAAGCCTCAGAACTGGGCACCGGCATTATTATCATTGTAAATGACAACGAAATGTCGATAGCCGAAAACCATGGAGGCATCTACAAAAATCTCAAGGCACTTAGAGAGAGCCACGGCACATGCCAACATAATTGGTTCAAGGCATGGGGTTTTGAATACAAATATCTGGAAGAAGGAAACGATATAGAGAAACTCATTGAAATATTCAAGAGTGTAAAAGACACCACAAAACCTACCATAGTACACATTCATACCGAAAAAGGACATGGGTTTGCACCGGCTGTTAACAACAAGGAGGCCTGGCACTGGAGCATGCCGTTCGACCTCAATGATGGTAGCCGCCTCTACAACGGCCCACAAGAAACCTACGAACAACTGTATAGCAACTGGATGCTGACCGAAATGAAACGCGATAGTACTCTTATAGCCGTAACAGCAGGTACTCCTTCGGCAGCAGGCTTTACACCAGAGAAACGCGCAGAAGCCGGAAAACAGCACATAGACATGGGTATAGCCGAAGAACAGGCCGTGGCCATGATATCGGGCATGGCAAAGGGCGGACTACACCCCGTATGGACCGTGTATAGCACTTTTGTACAGCGCACCTACGACCAAATAGCCCAAGACTTGTGTATCAACGCTAACCCTGCCGTAATCAATGTGGTTGGAGGTGGAGTACGGTCGCTTAACGACATTACCCACATCTGTCTGTTCGACATTCCTATGCTATGCAGTATTCCCGGACTGATATATCTTGCCCCTACCACCTGCGAAGAATATTTTTCCATGCTCTCATGGGCTATACGCCAAGACAAGATGCCCATAGCCCTACGCATGCCTACCGGCGGAGTAGTACATACAACCGAACCCGTAGATACCGATTATTCATACGAATCCAAATACAAGATTACCCACGCTGGAAATACCGTAGCCGTAATAGCCGCTGGCTCTTTCTACCAAAAAGGTGAGGCTGTAATACAACTACTGGCCGACAGGGGCATAGACGCCACTCTCATTAATCCGCGTTACCTTAACGCCGTAGACAATGAATGCCTGGATATGCTCAAGAATGACCACCGTCTGGTAGTAACACTTGAAGACGGTTGTAAAGACGGGGGCTTCGGCGAACGCATAGCCGCCTATTACGCCACCTCTGATATGAAGGTGTTGATAGGCGGTATAAAGAAAGGACTGTACGACCGCTACGACATCAATGAACTGTTAGCCGACAACCGATTGCTTGACCAACAGATAGTAGAAGACATAATGCACATTATAAGGATGGTTTGATATATTAGCTTTACCCCACTCATAGAAAGACTATAAAACACCATCCTTAAATAAAAAATATCAACGGTAGTAATTTTTAGAACCACCCATAAGCCAATGAAAGATATTTATTTCAACTCCGTACAGGATTTCAACGACGAATACGGGCTGGAAACCCTCCACCCACTGGTAAACGTGGTACGGTTTGACAAGGAAGTAAAACTGGAAGAACACACATGTCACTATGGTGTGTACGCTCTGTTTCTGAAAGAGAACAAAGGATGCAAACTTTCTTACGGACGCACTGAGTACGACTTTGACGAGATGACAGTTACCAGCTTTGCCCCAGGACAATCTATCCACGTCAAACCCAATCCGGATGTAGTTTACCCAAAATGGACTGCACTACTTTTCCACCCTGACTTGCTAAACCGTACCCAATTAGGCCGGAATATCAGTCGCTACGAATTCTTCGACTACACCTCTAACGAAGCGCTCCATCTATCGTGTGCCGAGATAGAGATATTCCGTAGTGTGCTCGATATGATACGCCAAGAACTGGGACGAAGCATAGACAAGCACTCGCGCGAGCTGATAGTAAGCAATATTGAACTGCTGCTTAACTATTGTCTGCGATTCTACGACCGGCAGTTTGTTACGCGCGAAGAGATTAACCATACCGTGGTAAAGAAGTTCGCTGCCCTATTGGATGAATATATTGCGGGGAAAGCAAACCGTGAAGGATTGCCCTCTGTAGGCTATTTTGCTGACAAATGCTGCTACTCGCCCAAATACTTTGGCGAACTGGTAAAGACCGAAACTGGGCGCACAGCCAGAGACTTTATAGCCGACCGACTAATACGTAGCGCCAAACAACTATTGGCCGACGAGAGTCTTAGCATAACCTATATAAGTCAGCAACTGGGTTTTGAATACCCCCAGCACTTTGTGCGGTTCTTCAAAACACATACAGGCACTACCCCATCAGAATACCGTAAATCAGCATGACAACAATTCTGTAAAAACTTTAGGATGGTTCTATAGAGTAGCGGCATTACCAACTTCACGAAAAAAGAGTCAGCGTAGCAACTTTACATCACTACGCTGACTCTTTTCTCTGTTATAAATACTGTACAGTTAATCCCACCTGGGCGACTGTACCACAATACCTCCACTGGTATCGGTAGAAGGACCGTCAGAGCCTG
>CAVHVH010000193.1:0-3334 GCA_963639385.1 Oscillospiraceae bacterium | reverse complement strand
TGGCGCTTTTATGACGTTTGTAGGGTGTAAAAAAACATTGAAATTGTGCATATCATCGTTTTTTTTATGTAACTTTGCCAAATTAACAAAAACAGGTATTAAAACAGCACAAATATAAGACAATATGGCTAAAAAATTTGCTGAGTACAAAGGTCTGAACCTTGTCGGAGTTAACAAAGAAGTCTTGGAAGAATGGAAGAAGAATGATATCTTCCATAAAAGTATAGATGAACGTGAGGGAGAACCTCAATTTATATTTTTCGAAGGTCCTCCTTCGGCCAATGGTCATCCCGGTATCCATCATGTTTTGGCCCGCTCAATCAAGGATACATTCAATCGCTATAAAACAATGCAGGGTATGCAGGTGCATAGAAAGGCTGGATGGGATACCCATGGGCTTCCTGTAGAGTTGGGTGTGGAGAAAGAGTTAGGCATAACCAAAAAAGATATTGACAATAAAAAATCAGACAAGTATATCTCTACAGAGGACTATAATCGTAAGTGTCGTGAGAATGTGATGAAGTTTACGCAGGAATGGCGGCAACTTACAGAGCAAATGGGTTATTTTGTAGATTTGGACCATCCTTATATCACTTACGATAATAAGTACATTGAAACTTTGTGGTGGTTACTTAAGCAATTGTATAATAAAGGATTATTGTACAAGGGATATACAATTCAGCCATATAGTCCTGGAGCTGGAACGGGACTTTCAAGCCACGAACTTAATCAGCCAGGATGTTACCGTGATGTGAAAGACCTTACGGTAACAGCTCAGTTTGAAATAATAGATGCTAAAGAAGAATGGAAGAAATGGGGAAAGCCCTATTTTGTAGCTTGGACGACAACTCCGTGGACTCTGCCGTCAAACGTGGCACTTTGCGTTGGACCGAAGATAGATTATGTGGCAGTAGAGACATACAATCCTTACACAGGTGAACCTATGACTATGGTTATGGCCGAAAAATTAGTGCCTTCTTATCTCAATTCGGCTCATCAGACAGAAGACGGTTCACTGCCTCCATTTGACAAGGAAAAGAAAATCTGTCCTTGGCGAATTGTTGATCATATGAAGGGAACCGAACTTGAAGGATGCCATTATCGTCAGCTTATGCCATGGGTAAAACCATGTGAGAAAGTTGATGCTTTTTCGCCTGAATTTGTCATGCAATATGCTGAAAGTCACCCCGAAAAAGTCTTTTTGGGAGAAGATGGTAAAGAGCGCTTCGTGGAGATGAGTGAAGAGGCTTTCCGTGTAATACTTGGTGATTATGTGTCTACAGACGATGGTACTGGCATAGTACATATAGCTCCCACATTTGGAGCCGATGATGCGAAAGTGGCGAAAGATGCCCAAGTTCCAGCCTTATACCTTATTAATAAAAAGGGCGAAACACGTCCTATGGTTGACTTGCAGGGTAAATTCTATCTTGTAGACGAACTTGATGCTAACTTTGTAAACTCTTGCGTAGATATAGCATTGTATGCCCACCATGCAGGTGATTATGTTAAGAACGCATACGACCCTAAATTCAATGCCAACGGCGTTTGGGACAAGGCTGCTTCTGATAAAGCAGAAGACTTGAACGTGGTGTTGTGTATGGAACTAAAGGCCGAGGGGAAAGCCCTTCGTACAGAGAAACATGTTCACAATTACCCTCATTGTTGGCGTACAGACAAGCCTATATTGTATTATCCTCTTGATTCCTGGTTTATTAAAGATACAATGGTTAAGAACCGGATGGTAGAACTGAATAAGACCATTAATTGGCAGCCAGAGTCAACGGGTATTGGTCGATTTGGTAATTGGCTTGAAAACCTCAATGATTGGAATCTTTCACGCTCTCGTTTTTGGGGAACACCACTTCCAATATGGCGTGATGAAAACCGAAACGAAAAATGTATAGGTAGCGTAGAAGAGCTCTACAACGAGATAGAACACGCCGTTGAGGTAGGCGTAATGGCCACCAATCCATTGAAGGAAAAAGGCTTTGTGCCTGGTGACTATTCGCAAGAGAATTACGACCGTATAGACCTGCACCGTCCTTATGTAGACAATATAGTATTGGCTACGGCCGATGGCAAACCAATGTATCGTGAGGCCGATCTTATAGATGTGTGGTTTGATAGCGGATCAATGCCGTATGCCCAGTTGCATTACCCATTCGAGGGAGCTATGGCGCATGGTACAGAGGCTGACCGTCAGGCAATGATACACTCCCAATATCAAGGTACACCGATACCTCCCGCCTATTTCCCTGCTGATTTTATAAATGAGGGAGTAGACCAAACTCGCGGATGGTTTTTCACCCTACATGCTATTGCTACAATGATATTTGATAGTGTAGCATTCAAGAATGTAATCTCTACAGGTTTGGTACTTGATGCCAAAGGCAATAAGATGAGCAAGCACGTAGGAAATGTTACCGATCCGTTTGAGATGATGGAGAAATATGGAGCCGACCCCGTTCGCTTCTATATGATGACCAATAGCGAACCTTGGGATAATCTGAAGTTTGATCCAGAAGGTGTGGACGAGGTTCGGCGCAAATTCTTCGGTACTTTGTATAATACATATAGCTTCTTAGCCTTGTACGGCAATGTTGATGGGTTTGACCCTGAAACCATGCTCGACCAAAGTAACTTGGAGAAACGTCCGGAAATAGACCGGTGGATTATATCAAAGTCAAATACATTGATAGTCAATGTCCGCAAGCAGTTGGATAACTATGATCCTACAAGAGCAGGCCGCTTGATAGATACATTTGTAAACGACGATTTGAGTAATTGGTATGTACGTCTTAACCGCAAACGCTTTTGGGGTAAAGAGATGGATGCAGACAAACTCAATGCCTACCAGACTCTTTATTCGTGTCTGATGACGGTAGCCAAGTTGCTCGCTCCATTTGCCCCGTTCTATGCAGACCGTCTCTATCATGATCTAGGAGGAAAGAAAGAAAGTGTACATTTGGAATATTTCCCTGTAGCCAATGCTGAAGCCATAGATGCCGAGCTGGAGGCCCGTATGGACATAGCTCAGAAGATAACATCTATGACATTGGCTCTGCGCCGCAAGGTGAATATCAAGGTACGTCAGCCATTGGCTCAACTGATGATTCCTGCAACAGACGATAAGCAAAAGGAACGTATCTGTGCTGTTAAAGATCTGATTAAGAACGAGGTTAATGTAAAAGACATTAACTTTGTGGAGAACTCAGATTTCCTTGTGAAGAAGGTAAAGTGCAATTTCCGCGTATTGGGCAAGAAATTCGGTAAACTCATGAAGAGCATAGCTGCTCATATGGATTCGTTGAGTCAAGAACAAATTGCCCAG
>CAVHVH010000192.1:0-3347 GCA_963639385.1 Oscillospiraceae bacterium | reverse complement strand
CTAAGACATTTGATAGACTTAAATTAAACCCACTTCTTCAAGTGGACTCATATATATTTCTGTTTGATTAAGCGCTGTATTTTAATCAGACTCAATGAACCCTTATAAACAAATATAGCACAGGCAACTATGTGTCTGTGCTACATATTCCCATCCTCTTGGTATTAAGGATGCTTCTATAAATGTCTTATCAGAGTACTATGGCGCTCTCAAGAGCCAAAGTCATCATTTTTGTAAATGAATTCTGTCGTTCTTCGGCCGATAATTCGGTATGGTCTACAAAAGAATCGCTGATAGTAAGCAGGCAAGCGGCTCGTTTGCCCAGCATATTGGCGTTGTGGAAGAGGGCGAAACTCTCCATTTCTACGCAATCACTGCCTGTATTTTCGGCCAAATCTTTCCATGTACCCTGCGATGGATCGCGGTAGAATACATCGCTTGAATGGACTACACAGGGTTTGCACTCTATGCCCAATTCGGCAGCCTTGGCCTTGATTACATTGTTAAGTTCTTGGTTTGGCTTGATGCGGGTGTCGTTGCATCCGCCTTGTGCCTTGGCATACGACGATTCGCTTACGGCTACTTCGGCAAGGGTTACATCCATTACCTTGAGCCAATCACGGTAACTGCCGGCCGATCCTATGCGTATAATATTCTCTACGCCGTAGAACTTGTATAGTTCCCATGAATAAATACCTATACTTGGCATACCCATTCCGCTGGTCATAACCGAAACGGGTGTACCTTTGTACAATCCTGTATATCCTAATGCATTTCGTACCGAAGTTACCAACTTTACATCCTCAAGGAATGTCTCTGCTATAAATTTTGCCCGAAGTGGATCGCCGGGCATCAGTACGGTCTTGGCAAAATCGCCTTGAGCGGCTGAAATGTGAGCTGTTGCCATATATTCTATATTATATTCTAAATAATTGTTGTTTACAAAATTAGCCATTATCGTGCGGATGCGCAAACAAAACCGCAAAATTATTTGAAAAATCGGCTACTAAAAAGGGGAATCCCATTAGTAAAACAGGTCCTAAAATTAGCTTTGATCTGGATAGCGGTTAAAAGTCTACAACGGTGATTCCGGCTCCGCCAAACTGCACATGCTCGTCAGCATAATGGGTTACATTTGGTATTGCACCTAAATACTGTCGGATAAGTTGGCGCAGTATTCCGTTGCCCTTGCCGTGTAGGATTCGAACACGCTGCATTCCCATAAGTATGGCATCGTCAATAAAATGCTGTACAGCATTAAGAGCCTCGTCACCCCGCATTCCTCTTACATCAAGATCCTGATGGAAATTCTGGCGGTGACTATCTATAGTCTGTTGAGTGAGGTGCGACAGATTAAAACTACGCAGATTCTCCATACGTTCGTCGGCACGTGACTTGTGTGTGTCGGATGGCAACTCGCATGTCTTATGGTCGGCTCGTTCCAGTCGGTTTGTCCTTAATCGAGTACGCATGTCGCCAAAGATTACACTTGCCATGTTGCCGTCAATGCTCTCAATGCGCCCCACAGAAGAAGTACCCTTGATTCGTACATCTGTGCCTATGGTTAAGGGTTGTCGGTCTTGTTTTGCAGGGGCGATTTCTGGATTTTTCTGTCGGCTTTGTTGTTCGGCCGAACGTTGCTCCATGCGCTGGCGATGCCGCTCTTTGCGTTGTTGTATTTGGGCAATCTTTCGGGCAATCATTTCATCGTTGGCCAGTGTGTCTATATCGCTGATTTCTTGCTTGAAATGGTTGAGCTCTTCGCGTATGCGCTTAGTATCTTCACGTTGGGCCTGGGCCTCGCGTATCTCTCGTATGGTGTTCTCTATACGCTTATTACTTTCGCCCAATATCTTTTCGGCTTCTTGTTTGGCTTGGCGCAGAATATCCTTGCGTTGCTGGCTTATCTGCTCAATATCATGTTCGTAGCGTGCTATTTGGCGTTCTAATTCTTTCTCGCGCTGGTGTATATTAGTACGTTTGTTTTCCCAGTAGCGTTTATCGCGTACAATATCTTGTAGATATTTGTCGCTCTGTATATAGTCGGCTCCCACTATATCGCTTGCTTTGCGTATCACCTCGTCTGGTAGTCCTATCTTGCGGGCTATCTCTATGGCGAACGAACTTCCCGGCCTGCCGATAGACAGTTGAAAGAGAGGTTTCATTTCATGCCGGTCGTAGAGCATAGCTCCGTTGGCCACCCCTTGATGGTTATCTGCAAAATGCTTGAGGTTTTGGTAGTGGGTGGTTATTACACCCCATGAGCCCCGGATAAGAAACTGCTCCAATACGCTTTCGGCTATAGCCCCACCTATATTAGGCTCGGTGCCAGTACCGAACTCGTCGATAAGTATTAGGGTTGACTGGCGTGCCTGTTTTAGCATATTCTTCATATTAAGTAGATGGGAAGAGTATGTAGAAAGGTCGTTGTCAAGACTTTGTTCATCACCGATGTCTATCATTATATCTTCAAATGTTCCCACGTGCGATTGCTCGCCTACCGGGATGCCCAATCCACATTGTAGCATATACTGTAATAGTCCTACGGTCTTTAGGCATACCGATTTGCCTCCCGCATTCGGGCCAGAAATAACGAGAATTCTATTGTCGGCCGTAAGTTCTATATCAAGTGGAACGAGCGATGATGGCGCAGAGTGGTTCTGACTGATTCGCATCTCGAGCAAAGGATGGCGGGCACGTCCCCAATCTATGATAGGTGTTGAGGATATCTTTGGTTCTATACACCGAAGTTCCTCAGACAGTGAGGCCTTGGCATAAATAAAGTCTATGTCGGCCAAAAAAAATTGCGAGAAAAGTATCTCTTCTGTGTGGGGCCGTATGTCATCGGCAGTCTGTTTGAGTATCCTTACTATCTCGTGCCGTTCTTCGCTTTCTAACTCACGAATGCGGTTGTTGGCCTCGACCACTTCAGTGGGCTCAATATAAACGGTGCGTCCGCTAGCCGATTCGTCGTGTACAATTCCTCCAATCTTGCGCTTTATACCTGGAGCCACCGGCAATACCAATCGTCCGTCGCGCATTGTAGGTGCGGTGTCTTTGTCTATTAGACCTTCAGCTTGGGCTGAGCGTAATATTCCATCCAGAATATGTGAAATAGAACCTTTGACTCGTGACAGTTCTCTGCGTATCTCTGAAAGTTTGGGCGATGCGCTATCCTTTATATTTCCGAACTTGTCCAATATACAGCCGATATTTTTTACTATCTGCGGCATAGGTATCACTCCTTCGGTAAGGGCTTCTATGGCGGGGAAAAGCAAATCAGAATTCTCGTCACCAATACGTCGCTTCAAGAAGTGTACTATATTATTAGTGGTGTCAAGGGTGCG
>CAVHVH010000191.1:0-3349 GCA_963639385.1 Oscillospiraceae bacterium | reverse complement strand
TGCCGAGTGTAGCCAACAATGCGTATGCAAATCTGACAAAGCTAATTTATAGAACCGCCCTTAAAAGTTTATAAACTAGATTTACCACGCTTTAGTACCACTGCCGAGCGAGCCGGTATATAAAGCATCAACCAACCCTTATGGTCTTTGGCATATAACTTGTCCGAATTGGTAAAATGGGTTACAGTATCATCGGCCAAATTATTACCTCCATATAAATTAGAATCGGTATTAAGCATCACATGGTAATCACCCTCGGGCACAAGAAAACCATAATCGGTATAAGATCTTGCTGGCGAGAAATTAAAGATAAACACCAAATCGCCCCGCATATAGGCCAATATTTGATCACCATCGTTATGCCAAATTTCTTGCACGGTAGTTTTATTGAAATGTTTCTCCGATTTCATTACTGCTAGCATATCCCTATCAAAATCACCTAAGTAATAATAATCCAGTTCTTTATTATCAACTAGATTCCATTGCCTACGCGCATACTTATGGCTCCATCCATTCCCTTCACGCGGGAAATCAATCCATTCGGGATGTCCAAATTCATTACCCATAAAATTCAGATAGCCGCCATTGATAGTTGAAGCTGTTACCAATCGAATCATTTTGTGCAAAGCTATACCACGCTGGGCACACATATTCTCATCGCCTTTCTTAAAATGCCAATACATATCTGCATCTACCAAACGGAAGATGATAGTTTTATCACCAACAAGTGCCTGGTCATGAGACTCGCAATAAGAAATAGTTTTCTCGTCAGAACGGCGATTTGTAACTTCCCAAAATATAGAACTTGGCTTCCAATCTTCGTCACGAAGTTCCTTGATTGTCTTGATCCAATAGTCGGGGATATTCATAGCCATACGATAGTCAAAACCATATCCACCATCAGCAAATTTGGCTGCCAACCCAGGCATTCCACTCACTTCCTCGGCTATTGTTATTGCATGTTTATTTACCTCGTGTATCAGAATATTTGCTAATGTAAGATAGCATATAGCATTATCATCTTGATGCCCGTTAAAATAGTCTCCATAATTGGTAAACGACTCGCCTAAGCCATGACTACAATATAGCATCGATGTTACCCCATCAAAGCGGAATCCATCAAAATGAAATTCTTGTAACCAATACTTGCAATTAGATAATAGGAAATGTACAACCTCGTCTTTACCATAATCAAAGCATAGACTGTCCCATGCTGGATGTTCATGGCGTTCGCCTGGATAGAAATACTGATTGGGATCTCCGGCTAAATTTCCCAATCCTTCTACTTCATTCTTTACAGCATGCGAATGTACTATATCCATAATAACCGCCACACCATGCTGATGAGCTTCGTCAATAAGTTGCTTCAACTGCTCTGGAGTTCCAAAACGTGACGACGGGGCAAAAAACGAACTTACGTGATAACCAAAGCTTCCATAATACGGATGCTCCTGTATTGCCATTATCTGAATACAGTTATAGCCGTCTTTTATTATTCTAGGCAATACATTAATTCTGAACTCATCGTAGCTCCCCACTTTTTCTGCATCTTGCGACATGCCTATATGGCATTCGTAAATAAACAGAGGATCTGTCTTGGGGCTAAATGTTTTCTTTTTCCACTTATACTGATTTTCTGGATTCCAAACTTGCGCTGAAAATATTTTAGTATTCTCATCCTGTACTACCCTACGCGTCCAAGCAGGGATGCGTTCTCCAAAGCCTCCATCCCAATAGACTTTCATTTTATAAAGGTCACCATGCGAAATGCTTCCCTCTTTCATTTTCAACTCCCAATTACCTGTGCCTTTAATACGTTTGCACTTGTACTTGGGGGTTTCTGTCCAATTATTGAAATCTCCTATCAAATAAATGTCGGTAGCATTGGGTGCCCATTCGCGGAAAACCCATCCATTTTCCACTTTATGCAGTCCGTAATATTCATGTCCGTTGGCAAAATCTGCCAATGGTTTCTTTCCATTATCTGTATATTGAGAATATTTCCACAACGCATGTTCATGCCTTCCACAAATTGCGTCTTCAAAAGGCTCTAGATAACCATCACGTTTAATTATTCCCAAATGTTTGGCTCCTGTCTTTTCTATCGACTTGGATGAAGTGGCTTTTTTACAAGCTACCTTACTTGTCTTGTTTAAATCAGCCATAATATTACATTTTAACTTTGAATATTGCTTTCTTTATTTTTTTAGACGTATTGCCTATCATCGGTGCATGCCCATCTTGTGGAAAAAATACTGCAAACATACCCACCTTACAAGTCAAGTAATACAAAGGTGACATTTCGGGCAAAAATCCAATATCGTTCTTTTCATCAAAGCCTACGACATCCCTGTTTGTCACATCTGCATAACCATATGTTTCTGCCTCTGTCAATGGCACCTGTATATCTATCATCTTACGATGGCACTCAATCTTGGCATCGTCCTTGCTTTTCATCGGCTCGTTCTGTATATTCAAGAATACATTGTCTTCATCAATGACATACCGTCCTATTTCCAAAGAAGCCAAATCGTGAGTACGCATATAATCAGCTATTTTTGCGAAATATCTATTTACACTGATATACGCTGAAAGGTTTTGCAAATTATCTACTATCATAAATTTTCTGACATTTACCAAATATTAATCTGCTATTTTGCGTCCGTGTTCATATCGCCCTTTGCTAACAATCTGTCCATTTCGGTCTTTCTCTAAATAACGCCCGTCGCGATACCCATCAACGTAAGTTCCCTCAAAGCGTTTTCCGTCTTTATCCTCTTCTATAGCCGGACCATTTCTACGGCCTTTTTTGTATATTCCTTTAAAACGTGAACCATTTATAAAATGTATTATCACCTCTCCTTCAAAAAGACCATTTTTGAAATTCGCTTCAAATACGTCTCCGTTTTTCTTTACCAGTTTCCCCTTACCTTGTTGACGATCGTTACTCCAATATCCCGAATAGACATCTCCATTTGACCAGTAGAATGTGCCATAGCCATTCTTCTCACCATTGTTAAAAGTACCTACATATTTGTCTCCATTAGAATATTTGAATATACCTTCGCCGGTACGCTCTCCTTGCGCATACGTTCCTTCATAATAATCGCCGTTTTGGAATTTATAAATTCCCTGCCCGTTTTGAATATCTTCTTTCCAGTCACCGGTATACACATCACCATCGGCATATCTGAATGTACCCTTACCAGAACGTTGGTTATCAAGCCACATTCCATCATATGTCGTGCCGTTCCCCCAATCAAAGAAACCCTTTCCCGATTTTTTATCATTGTCCCAATTTCCGTTATAATAAGCACCATTCGAAAATGTGTACTTTCCCTTGCCATGG
>CAVHVH010000190.1:0-3363 GCA_963639385.1 Oscillospiraceae bacterium | reverse complement strand
CACTATACCATCACAGCAAGCAGCAGTCTGCTGAATACGGTCTATAAGAAAACCCTCTACATTACTCTGGTAATAATCTATCTTTATCTGAGGATAAAGGGTACGTAAATGCTGGAGATAACTATCGAACGAACTGTGCCCATATATTTCGGGCTCTCTTGTACCCAACATGTTAAGATTAGGACCGTTGATAATCTGTATTTTCATCGTAGCAAAATATTAAAGGGTTAATGTCTTTTCAGCCTAAAAAACTTTTTATTTGTTTTGACACCATTGTTATTCGTATTAACTTTGCAAAAAGGTCTGGCCAAAAGACCACGCTTCATCTGCAAAATTAGCGCAAATGGAGTTAAGTACAAAAAAAATGAACCGCTTTTTTGGTTGCTACACATATATTGTTCACCCTTGTCTATGAAAGAACATACATACACATCAGCTTCGGCATCGGCTGCACTTACCAAGGCATACGGCAGATACTTAAAATTGGAGAAAAACTATTCGCCCAATACCGTTGCTGCCTATCTTACCGATATAGGCCATCTGATAAGTTACAGTAAAGAATGTGGAGTAGAACTTAAAGACATGCAACTGAACAACCTTGAAAACTTTATATGTACCCTGCACGATATGGGTATAGGTCCAGTATCTCAAGCAAGGATTATCAGCTCAATACACTCATTTTACAAATTTCTGCTGATAGACGGACATATAGAAACCGACCCAAGCGAACTATTAGAGTCGCCTCAACAAGGGCAACATATTCCAGAAGTACTTACCATACAAGAAGTAGACAGTATGGAAGCAAGTATAGATCTTACACGGGCCGAAGGGCAACGCAATAAAGCTATAATAGAAGTGCTCTTTTCGTGCGGACTGCGCGTAAGCGAACTTGTATCGCTACGCATATCAATGATATACGAGAAAGAACATTTTATACGCATAACCGGAAAAGGCTCGAAAGAACGACTTGTACCTATATCAGACACTGCACTGCACGAACTCAAACTATGGTATGTAGACCGGCGGCAGATTAATATCAAGCCAGGTGAAGAAGACTATGTATTCCTATCGCGTCGCGGTAGCCACCTTACACGGGTAATGGTATTCTATATAATACGCCAAACAGCCGAACAAGCTGGTATAAAAAAGACTATTTCACCGCATACCCTACGCCATAGTTTTGCCACGGCGCTACTACAAGGCGGCGCCGACCTTAGGGCTATACAAGATATGTTAGGTCACGAGAAAATAGCAACCACTGAAATATATACTCATATAGACACCAGTATACTACGCGAACAGATACTTAACCACCACCCAAGAAATATCAAGTAAATGAGACACGACAAACTGCAACGCGAACTCGACTTACTCCTGCTGATGACTGAAAATAAAAACTATACAGCGGCACAGTTATGTCGTCGCATAGGAATATCATTACGCAATCTATATTACTACCTCGACTTCTTTCGCGATGCAGGATTCAAACTTGTAAAAAACGGAAACTTCTACCGAATAGACCGTCACTCGCCTTTCTTCCGTAAACTGCACGAAAGTATAGACTTTACCGAACAAGAGGCTGTACTGTTACGCCGACTTGTAAACGGTGCCGATGACAATAATGCTTTGGTAGAAAGTATACGACACAAGCTTGATAAATTCTACGATCTACAGATACTTACCGATATATCGGCCAACAAGCGGCTGGCACATAACATAGACCGACTATACGAAGCCATAAAATTTAAACAAATAGTAAAAATATGTCGGTACTCATCGCCGCACAGTCAGACTGTAACCGACCGTATAGTAGAGCCCTTTTCTTTTATGAACGACAATATGGACGTGCGCTGCTACGAAATAGCCACAGGACAGAATAAAACTTTCAAAATAGCTCGCATGGACGATGTAGAACTAATAGATATGCTATGGAACTATGAAGACCACCATAAACAGATGTTTACCGATGACTTTATGTTCAGTGGAGAAGAAAAATACCATGTAAGCATGATTCTTGGACAACTATCGGCTAACCTACTAAACGAAGAAGTACCTAAAGCCGCCGCAAAACTAAAACCTTACGATGAACGCCACTTTAGCCTGGATATAGATGTATGCAGCTATGTAGGTATAGGCAGATTTGTACTTGGATTGTACAATGATATAGAAGTTACCGGCAACGACGGATTCAAAGAATACCTACGACTTGAAATAGAAAGTTACCTTAAAAAATAATCATTTATCTGTACCAACAATAGAATATCCAACTTTGTCGGCATGAGTTATTTTCCTGATAACCTTACATGGATTACCAGCAGCCACCACTCCAGCCGGAATATCACGTGTAACCACACTTCCAGCACCTATTACCGTATCGTCGCCTATGGTTACACCAGGCACTATACTAACATTACCGCAGAGCCATACTCTATTACCTATAGTTACAGGCTTAGGCACAAGACCACCTGCAGCCCGCTCTTCAGCATCTATAGTATGATTACCAGAGAATATGCCTACGTTAGGACCTATAAGTACTTGGTTACCAATAGTAACTAATCCGCAGTCAAGAATAACACAACCAAAGTTGATATACACGTCATTGCCTATAATTATATTTTTACCAAACTCACAACGGAAATCGGGTTCTATCCATACATTTTGCCCCACCTGCCGAAAAAGCTTTGATATTATATTGCGGCGCTTATCTACCTCATCATCATCTAAACGGTTATAAGCACGGAAAAGCCGTTTGGCCTCAACTCTCATATTAAATAGTTCGGTCGAAAAATCATTGTATATCTCTCCGGCCTGCATCTTCTCCCAATCGGTCTTCATATTTTCACCTTTATTATATATTATTGGTAGTATTATAACTTTACAAAGTTAGAAAAATATTATATATATAAAATACCAATAAACAAAAAATGTGGATAACCTTGTGGAAAACTATGGTATAAACCATTGTATAACTCATAGAGATATCCACACCCTATCATACCCTTACTGTGACATGGGGATATCCACAGAGAAATAAGACAGTTTTAAGCAAGTTTTCCATAGTTTTATGGCATAAAAAGATATAAACTTATTAACTTTGCAATATATACAGAAAATGTGTATAACCCCATTTAAGGCTGTAATTCAGCCTATTAATATTATTCATAATTGTTAATAAATACATAGTAAACGTGGATAAAGCAAATAGCCAAATAAAACCATATAAAGTTATCCACTTTTCAACATTGTATTTAATTTTAGTTTAATTTTTTCTATAAAAGAAAGAAATAAAAAATATAAATAAAAAATGGTGAAAAACGAGTGGAAGGAAAAGGGCTGCATAGAAGAACCTGTAGAAGAGAATAT
>CAVHVH010000189.1:0-3385 GCA_963639385.1 Oscillospiraceae bacterium | reverse complement strand
CATCTGATACGCATATGGGCGATAACTGAAATATGTAAGCAGTTTGTCTCGTCTGTTAATACTGTTGCGATGCAGTTTGGGATGATCCCACCTTATTTTTGGGAACATAGTCTGTAACAACAGTAGTGACTTGCTTGTAAACTCGAAGCGTTTTAGTTTATCTTTGTCATCCGTAAGCTCAAAATACTTGGTTTCAGAGGTACTTTGATTCAAGAGAATCCAAACATTGTCTTTGAAAGTTTTATACCCCTGCTCATCGGTAAATTCGAAAAGATGTATCAGAAACAAATCCCTAACATTGAAGTCTACGATGATATCCTGCTTGGCAATATAGTCAAGACTGAGGACGAATTCGTTAACCAAGCGTTTGACATCGCGGAAATTGGAGAGATAATCTCGGAGATATATTTGCGCTCTGTTCAAATCCATTTCAAGACGATTCACCTGGTTTTGCAGGTTCGGTTCATAATGAGTATGTGTATTCAATTCCTCATTGAAAAGTTGGGTGTACAAATAGCTCTCATACTGTGGGAATGACAATTCCAACTGAAATATCTTTTGCAAATATTGAGCAGGACGGTTGATAGGCATATTTTGAACAACATACTCCTTGTCAAAAGCAACAACATAAACGACATTGGCGAAATCGGCTGTGTGACGAATCAGTTTCAATACCTCAAAAATTTCTTCCTTCTGAAGACGGTCTATATCGTCGATAAGCACAAAGAGCCTCCCATCAAGAAATTCTAATCCTTGAGAGAGCTTATCTCGCATGGATGCAAGGTCGTGATGGCTTTCCATACCAGGCAACGTACCGACTCTGTCAACCAGCGATTCAGTTCCCCATTGTAAAAGAAGACGTACATATTTTGCTATATCATCCTCTAAATCAACACCCTCTTTCTTCAACTTAGCATTCAGCGCTTGAAAGAAATCATTGACTATCTGATCTGAAGAACTGCTCAGCCAAGGATTAAACTCTACATAGTTCACTCCCTTTGAGCGAATGGCTTTCTTTAGGAATTCAAGGAATGTTGTTTTTCCCGTTCCCCAACTGCCAGTCAGGGCAACGGCAAATGAGGTGCTGTCTGTATCCGTATTTTCAAGCCGTTCTACCAAACACTCCGCAATTTTTTCCCATCCTACATCTTGCAAATCTTCGTCTTTGTGCCAGTCGATTGTAAATCCGTTCTTACCAGCATGCGCGGGCGTTGTACCTGATGAAAACAACTTGTTCACCTCAAAGACAATAACAATGACCAGAAAAGAAAAGCATAACGACAAAATCACTATTGCCGTAGGGTGCTTGTAAGCGCAGACAACAACTAAAACAGCAGAAACTATACAGGCAACAAGTCGGGCAAACCGGAATATCTTTTGCTTAACCTGTCTGTATAGCAGCCATACAAATAAGATGCATAATAACAAAAAGTTGAAGCCATAAAACAGCAAACTGCCATGTACTTGGTCAAATGCGTCTTGAATCCATAACATCAGTCTGGAGTGTGCAGGCAAGATATCGCCATAAAGACACATGGCCATTATTTCGTAATACCCCAAGAGGTAATACCAAACATCTGACTTTGACTTGTAAAACGATATACGACGCATAGTAATTCGCTGTAAGATCGTATGTGCTGACTTTCAGGTAAAAGTTATTGTATTACTTTCCTATTGTCCATTTGGCGTAGCGGTTGACGAGCCAAGCGGTGGTGAGGCTGAAGAGCCAGACGAAGACTTGTTCTGTGAGCTTGTAGGGCAGACGGGGCAGCAACGGTTGGAGGTAGTAGCAGCACAGGGAGATGAAGAACATGTGCACTGCCATGAGGACTAACGAGTTGCGGCCCAGCCAAATAAGGGCATCACGCCAGTACCCCCCCCTAAATTTGCTCATGGCTCGGGAGAAGCAGAGCACGGCGAAGAGACCGGTGAAGGAGGCGATGAGGTCGGAGGGGACGATAACGTTTCCAGACATGCCTATGCAGTGGTGGGTAATGACCGTGGAGGCACACTCCACGGCAAAGAGGGCGCAAGCGCCGAGCATCACCGCCTTCATGCCGAAGCACTGCGAGCCTTGCAGCACGAAGGGGCGGAGGAGGTGGCCCGTACCGTAGAAGAACAATGCCGCAAAAGTGGCAAAGATTTGGTAGGGATTGCAGAGGCCATGGGCGGAAGTGATCAGCGCCAGGGCTAGCGCCACGAGGGTGCTCACGATGAGGAGGCTGCGCTTGCCGCGCACGGCTTTGTGGATGCCCCAATAGGCAAGTTCGGTAACGAAGAGCACGCCCAGGAACCATTTGGCCGAGGTGAAGCCCTGCCAGAGGAGATGGCTCCACGGTTTGGCGGCACCGGGCATGAGGAGTTGCTCCAAGGCTATTTCCGCCATGGTGAAGACGATGGCGGGAACGAGCAGTTGGCGCACTCGCTTGTAGAGGAACGGCACGAACTCCTGATGACGGGCGGTATTGAAGCACACGCCGCTGATGAAGAAGAACAGGGGCATATGGAAGGCGTAGACGAAAATGCCGGGAATGGACTTGTAATTGATGCAGTGGCCTATGACAACGAGGATAATGCCAATGCCCTTGGCGATGTCGAGAGTAATATCACGCATGCTATTCTTACTCGTGTTTCCCATATCTGTCAAATACTATTAGTTTGTAAAATATTTTTGCAATCTTTTACATATGTGTAAATTTGGATTCGCATTCCTATCAAAGTATTCTTCATGAAAAACTCTGTTAGAGATATACAATAAAGAATTAATCAATGTCAATGCCAAGAAGACAAAATCAACAAAGCGCAGACACGACGTCCAACTATATTCATTAATTAACTTACAAACAGACAAGACGATAAAGCCAAAAGGAATGCCAATAACAAAGAATTTATCTGCCATAATTTTCATCCAAGGATATGACTTTAGATAGTAAGCCCCCTCGCGATTAATTTTAAATTCTGCATAGCCTAAGCAAAGCGATTCTTCGCACTGGTTTAAATATTTATACATTTTCTCTATTTGCAATACAACCATATAGTATTGAAGTGAAAACCAAAAGAAAGCTATGATAAAACCTGTATTGATAAAATTAAGATCAAAGGTTAAATTATCGATTTTGGCTTTAAGTACAGCATTTAATTTATCGCTGATGTAATTAGGGTCAAATATCAAACCGATTAATAGAATAGCAAGAATCATAAGAAGTACTGTAAGATGGTCCCGCTTAACCAAATACCCTTTTTGTTGCTCAAAGGTATCCTTATAATGATCATATAAGACTTCTATTCCTTTCATCATCACCAACCATATTGCGCCTTATGAATCGCTGATTTTATTGAATCCAACGAAAAGGACATAGCCCACGATGCACCACAACCATATAAT
>CAVHVH010000188.1:0-3400 GCA_963639385.1 Oscillospiraceae bacterium | reverse complement strand
ACATCGCCTATGATCCTGAAGAAAATTTTTCTCTTATGAGTGACAAATGTTATGATGTTGATAGAAAACTATATGTTGAAAGTAAAGAAGAGTATTTTTATCCATTTTGGGATAAATTGCCTGCAATAAGAAATATTCTAAGATTAGAAAGGAAGCGCATTTGGAGAAATGGCAATTTTAAACTTGTTTTGAAAAGTAATCTTAAAGATTGGTTACGTCCTTTGTATGACCGATACATAAGATTTATAGGTAAAATTTAGTGGAATATGACTAAAGTTATCACATACGGAACATACGACCTCCTTCATCAAGGCCACATAAACCTCCTTCGCCGCGCCAAAGAGTTAGGCGATTACTTGATTGTTGGTGTGACAAGCGACAGTTTTGACCGTGAACGTGGAAAGTTGAATGTGCGCAACAATGTGTTGGAGCGTGTTGAGGCTGTAAGACGTACTGGCTATGCTGATGAAATAATAATAGAGGAATACCTCGGCCAGAAAATAGATGATATACAGAAGTATGATGTTGACATTTTTGCGATAGGTTCCGACTGGGAAGGTAAATTCGATTATTTGAAAGAGTACTGTAAGGTGGTATATCTTCCGCGTACATGGGGAGTGTCGTCAACAATGCTTCGTTCGGAAAGTCAAGTGGTTTTCCGAATCGGTATTGTAGGGACTGGGCGTATAGCCAAACGGTTTGTTCCGGAAGCAGCGGTTGTTAGCGGTGTTGATGTTGTTTCTGTATACAATCCCAATAAGGCGGAGGCGGAGGCGTTTGCCGATTCGTTTGACCTAATGGCGCGCTCTAGAGATTATAAAACGTTTTTGGAGTCGGTGGATGCCGTTTATGTGGCATCGCCCCATCTGACTCATTATGAATATACCAAACAGGCGTTGGAGCGTGGCAAGCATGTGCTTTGCGAAATCCCTTTCGCCATTTCGGAAGGTCAGGCTAAGGAGTTGTTTGAACTTGCTGGAAGCAAAGGCCTCATTCTGTTGGAAGCCAGCAAAACAGCCTTTTGCCCTTCGTTCAATCACCTCGTGACGCTTGTGAAGAGCGGTGTGATAGGTGATGTTGTTGACGTGAAAGCCTCATTATCAAAAATGGTGGCTACTCCTACTCGTGAATTAAATGCCAATGAAGCAGGAGGTGCAATGAATGAACATGCGCCATTGAATTTGATGGCTATTCTTCGCTTATTGGGCAATAACATTGAAAAGATAAACTTCTACTCGAAGTTTGAAAATGGAGTAGACGTGTATACGAAAATAAATATTGAGTATGGTCATGCTACTTCATCTGTGACTTTGGGTATAGGTGTAAAGACCGAGGGCAACTTAATAGTATCTGGAACAAAGGGGTATGTATATGTGCCAGCCCCTTGGTGGTTGACTGATTACTTTGAAATAAGGTATGAGGACCCGCGGAAGAACAAAAAGTACTTCTATAGTTACGATGGTGATGGCCTTCGATACGAAATTCAAGAGTTTGTTTCTATGATAGTCAATGGCCGTAAGAGTAGTTATAAGCTAAGAAGGCACGAGAGTGTGGCTATAGCAAGAGTTCTTGAAATGTTCAATAAGAAAGAAAATCTGACAATTTTATGAAATATGCGATTGTAACAGGTGGCACATCTGGCATTGGACTTGGTGTCGCCAAAATGCTTTTGAGTAAAGGTTATTATGTATTTGCTACCTATGTGAGAGCGGATTTTACGGAACATTTTGAAAATTTCGAGGCTGTAAAGATCGATCAAACCAAGCGTGAAGAAGTTTATCGGTTTATTAAGTATGTAAAAAGTAAGACGAACCATTTAGATTGTTTGCATTGTAATGCCGGAATGTCTATCCGTAAGTCTTTTACAGAGTATACGGATAATGATTGGGACGACATGATGGAAGTGGCAGTAAACTCACATTATATCATGTGCCGTGAGTTTTTCTCGATTATTCCTAACTACAGTCGTATTCTATTTACGGGTTCGCAAATGGGAATAAATCCCCATGCAACTGTATTGGCTTATGGAGTGACGAAATCCGCAGTTCATGCCTTATGCAAGAATTTAGTAAAAGAATTTGAAGGAACTGGTACAACAGTTAATGCAATTGTTCCTGGCTTTGTGGAGACTCCGTGGCAAAACTCGAAATCTGACCAAATGAAGCAAAATATCTACAAGAAAACAGCCATACCTCGTTTTGCTACTATTGATGAGATCGTAGATGCATTCCGTTTTTGCATCGACAATCCGTTTGTCAATGGCAGTCTAATAGAGATAAATGGAGGATATAATTATAAATAAAGATGAAACTCTCATTTATCATAATTGCCCTCAATGCAGAACAAGTACTTGAAAAATCTCTATCAAGCCTTAAAAAACAAAATTATCCACATAAAGATATTGAGGTTATTTTGGTCGATGGAATGTCAGATGATGGAACAAAGAGGATTATGCAAGATTTTCAAAAAAATGAAAACTCTTTTGCTCGTGTTGTTGTGAAAGATAATCCAGGAAAATATTTAGCTTGTGGTTGGAATGTGGCACTAAAGGACGTTGCCGGAGATGTTGTACTTCGAGTAGACGCTCATACGGAATTTCCCAACGACTTTATCTGTAAAAATATCAAATGCATTGAAAGCGGTGAGTCTATTTGTGGTGGAAAAGTCATTAGCATACTTGAAAAGGATACTCAAATGAACCGAGTAATGCTTGAATCTGAAAACTCAATGTTGGGGGGAGGCTTTTCTTTCTTTCGCAGGGGCGATGTTTCTAAATATACTAATACCTTGGCATTTGCAGCTTATAGAAAAGATTGTTTTGATGCAGTAGGCCTATATGATGAACGTCTTGTTCGAACGGAAGATAATGATATGCATTACCGTATGCAAAAGACTGGTTATAAATTCTTTTTCAATCATAATATCGTATCATATCGCTATTGTAGAAGTTCTTTCTCTAAATTACTTCGTCAGAAGTTTCTCAATGGGTATTGGGTTGGTTTGACAATGGGAATTCAACCAAAGGCTTTTTCCGTTTTTTATTTTGTTCCAATGCTATTTGTTCTTGGGTTAATTTTCTTTATTGCAATATCATTCTTTACTCCTTTACCACTTTTTCTTTTTCTGTCTGCTTATGCCTTCGTCTTATTAACAACCTTCATTGCAGCAGTAAGTAAATCTGGTTTTTATCCAGCGCTTTTATTGCTACCTTTTATATTATTATCACTTCATATAGCCTATGGCATAGGCACTCTTAAAGGACTAATTTGCATTCCTAATTTGCAACATAAAAAGAAGTGAATACTGAACGTTTCCTATCATTTTTATGCTTGGGCGTAAACAATAACCTAAGAGGTAAAAAAGAACTACCTCTTATGTCAGAAAGTGAATGGTATGAGTT
>CAVHVH010000187.1:0-3421 GCA_963639385.1 Oscillospiraceae bacterium | reverse complement strand
TCTAGCTCCGTAAACCATAACTTTATGATAAAAATAAGCATCACGAGAATCGCGTCGATTTCACCGACCACCCTTTTGCTTGCAAAAACCGCCCTTAATTTTGTCTTTTGATTAAGAAAGTTTAACGTATCATTTTGTAAGAGGTAAAATATTATGGCCCATTTACGTACCTCTACAAGGTGTTAACCAAATACCATCCTGATGATTTGTAGTTTTACTCGCCCCGAGTATCGATATTTATTTGTACTTTTGCACCATCTATATTGTAAATTAAACATTTATCCATAATATGAAGATAGAAAGTCGCATTAACGAGTCTGTAAAGGACGCCATTAAAACCCTTTACGGGCAAGACGTGCCTCAGACGATGATACAGTTGCAGAAAACCAAGGCAACATTTGAAGGCCATCTTACACTGGTGGTATTCCCTTTCCTTAAACTGTCGAAGAAGAAACCCGAAGAAACAGCACAAGAGATTGGACAATATTTGGCCGAACACTGTTCTGACGTGGCCCAGTTCAACGTAGTTAAGGGATTCTTAAACCTTACTATCGCTCCAGCGGCTTGGGTAGCTCTGCTCAACGAGATACATGCCAACGAACACTTTGGCGAGAAGGCTGTAACCGAGCAATCACCCCTGGTGATGATAGAATATTCATCGCCCAACACCAACAAGCCCCTACACCTGGGTCATGTTCGTAATAACTTGCTGGGATGGTCGCTTGCTCAGATTATGCAGGCCAACGGCAACCGTGTGGTTAAGACCAATATAGTTAACGACCGCGGTATACACATCTGCAAGAGTATGCTGGCATGGCAGAAATGGGGCAATGGCGAAACGCCAGAGTCTACCGGAAAGAAAGGCGACCATCTGATAGGCGACTACTATGTAGCCTTCGACAAGCATTATCGCGAAGAGGTGGCTCAGCTTAAAGAGCAATACTTGAAAGAGGGCATGGACGACGAGGCTGCTACAGAGAAGGCCAAGGCCGAGGCTCCGCTTATCAAGGAAGCCCACGCCATGCTCGTAAAATGGGAGCAGGGTGATGCCGAGGTACGCGCCTTGTGGAAGAAAATGAACGACTGGGTATACGCCGGCTTCGACGAAACCTACAAAGCATTGGGTGTAAGCTTCGACAAGATATATTACGAATCGAACACCTATCTGGTGGGTAAGAAAAAGGTAGAAGAAGGCTTGGCCAAGGGACTCTTTTTCCGTAAAGAGGACAATAGTGTTTGGGCCGACCTTACCGCCGACGGACTTGACCAAAAACTGTTGCTACGTGCCGACGGTACCAGCGTGTATATGACCCAAGATATAGGCACGGCCGAAATGCGTTTTGCCGACTATCCCATAGACAAGATGATATATGTAGTAGGCAACGAGCAGAACTACCACTTCCAGGTACTCTCACTGTTGCTTGACCGTCTTGGTTTCAAGTGGGGTAAAGACCTGGTACACTTCTCGTACGGTATGGTAGAACTACCCAACGGCAAGATGAAGAGCCGCGAAGGAACCGTGGTCGACGCCGACGATCTGGTAGCCGAAATGGTAAAAGATGCCCGTCAGACCAGCGACGAAATGGGTAAGTTCAAGGATATGACCGAGGAGGAGCGGCAAGAGACTGCCCGCATAGTAGGTATGGGTGCCCTAAAATATTTTATACTAAAAGTAGACGCCCGCAAGAATATGCTCTTCAACCCCGAAGAGAGCATTGATTTCAACGGCAATACCGGTCCCTTTATCCAGTATACCTATGCCCGTATACGCAGTATTATGCGCAAGGCTCAGGCTGAAGGTATTGTACTCCCCGAAGCACTTGACACCAAGGCCGTGCTTAACGAGAAGGAGACGGCACTTATACAAAAGATGAACGATTATGGCGTAGCCGTTGCCGATGCCGGTAGCAACTACAACCCTGCTGGAATAGCCAACTACTGCTACGAGCTGACCAAAGAGTTCAACCAGTTCTATCATGACTACAGCATTCTGAGCGCTGATACCCCCGAGCAGAAAATTACCCGACTGGTACTGGCCGCCAACGTAGCCAAGATACTGCGTAATGGTATGGCTCTGCTGGGCATCGAAGTTCCCGAACGTATGTAATTTTCATTATATTATTGTGGGCAATGTGGCTATAGGCAATGGCATTGCCCACAGTTTTTTCTCCTTTTTGACAATGAACAACCAAACACTGCAGAATCCGCCAGACTGGCGTACAGACACCGTACTGCCGCTACCCGCCGGAGTAGAAGCCAACGCTTGGGCTGTAGACGCAGCCTGCTCGGGTAATCCCGGTCCTATGGAATACCAGGCCATAGACCTGGCCACCGGTGCGCGGGTGTTCCACTTCGGTCCGGTACATGGCACTAACAATATAGGCGAGTTTCTGGCCATAGTGCATGCGCTGGCCCTAATGGATAAGCAGGGCATAAAGGACAAGACTATCTATAGCGACTCGTACAACGCCATACTTTGGGTAAACAAGAAGAAGTGTAAGACAAAGTTGGAACGCACACCGCAAACCGAACCATTGTACCAGATAATACAACGGGCCGAAAAATGGCTACAGACCCATGCGGTAAGAGTTCCCATTGTAAAGTGGGAAACTAAGAAATGGGGTGAAGTTCCCGCTGACTTCGGTCGCAAAAACCGCTGACGCCAGTTGCTTAAATATCCCTTTACCAGCATTTTTTAATATATCATGACTTCGAGTAAGCTGGTGCTTATCTATCCCCAACAATCAATTCTATCCTTCTGATGAGTATCTCATCGCTATCGTGCAACTGTGAAGTGTATCTGTTAATTGGCGTAAGTATTCTTTGATTATCACAAAAGTGCTGATTATTTGCGAGATACGCAATTCTTTGGAGTTAAATATGCTAAAAGAAAGAGTTATTATTGTCGGTTTTTTGCTAAAAGAAAGAGTAATGCGTGTATTATGACTGAGCGAGCTGGCACTTTGGACCGAAAAGAATCCAAAACACAATTCCTCCAACAAAGAATGAACTTGGTGGTGGTAATTTTTAGAACCGCCCTAAAGGCTATTATTACAAATATTGTTTATCTTTGCAGCGAGATAGTTTTTCTCGCGAACTAAAAGGCTAAAAATTATGGCACTGAAGTTATACCCCATAGGAATTCAGACATTCGAGGAGATTCGTAAAAACGACTTACTCTATATCGACAAGACGGAATACATCTACCGCATGGCCCATAGCGGTGGTAAGCATTTTTTCTTGGCTCGGCCGCGCCGTTTCGGTAAATCATTGCTCGTATCCACGATGCAGAGCTACTTCGAGGGAAGGAAGAAATTCTTTGAGGGCTTGGCCATCGAAAAGTTTGAGAAGGAGTGGACGGAATATCCCGTGCTCCACTTCGACATGAGCGGTGGAAAGCACATGGAGAAGGAGCAACTGG
>CAVHVH010000186.1:0-3549 GCA_963639385.1 Oscillospiraceae bacterium | reverse complement strand
AGGCAATTTAGAGAAGGGCTTGCTTTTATCCGTTGGTTGGAGGTTGTCAAGCCCTTTCTATGATAATTATTCTACGGGAATGTCCGTGTTGACATTCTTTGATCCGGCAAGTGCGTAGTACAGAATGTAGAAGGCACTCAGTAGTACTACGATGAAACTCATAATGTAGCTATGGGTACAATCGATAACCAAAGCCTGAATACCGATCATAACGGCAAAACCGGCAACCATCATCATGAATGCGCCTGATGCGGCAGCAGTATATTTGCCCAATCCTTCAGTTGCAAGGTTGAAGATGCCGCCCCACATTACAGACGCACAAAGTCCTACAAGCAGGAATGCAAATATTCCGACAGGGATTTTTCCCCATACAAGGTTTAGAGACGAATAGTCAATACCAGGGCACTTAACCATTATATCGGTCGGAAGCAACATGCCGGCACCGACAAGTATGATAGCAACAGTACTTACAGTGGCAATCATTTTCTTGGCCGAAACCAAGCCGCCGACCATACCTCCAACAAATCGGCCAATAAGCATGAAGATAAAGTAGACTGCGCTAAGCGTTCCGCAGTAGCCAGCATCCATGCCCAAACCTGGATTTTCTGCATCGGGGGCTGCGGTCAGGTATGACATAATATATGTCGGAGGACAAACCTCTACAGCACCGTAAACGGCGATGGCGAGCATGCCTAATTTGAAGTGGCGGAATGAGTAGCAACTGTAGTTTCCGTTGGAAGTTGTGGAAGAACTGGAATTCTGCTGGGGCTCCTTGATTTTTGTTGCAAAGATGACAATAAATGCAAAGACGAATATAGCCAAGGCTATGAGCAAGGCCGGCGTAGCGTCCGATACTTTTGCTTTTGCAGCATCACCAATGAGACTTCCCATAAGTATGTATACGCAAACCGCTGCAGCCGAATTGAAAACGCCACCTATTTGTACCAATTGGTTTCCTGTATTACCGCCGCCGCCAAGAAGGTTTAGCATCGGGTTGACAACGGTATTCAGCATACACATACACAGACCGGAAACAAACGCACCGATAAGGTAAACAATGAAGCCGGTTGAGCCGCTAAGCCATTGTATAATCAAACCGATAATGCCCACAAGAAGGGCCATAAGTGCAGTTTGCTTGTAACCGAACTTTTGGATGAGAAGGCCAGCTGGAACACCCATTACCAAATAGGCACCGAAGTTACCATAATTGCCAATCTGGGCCAAGGACTCAGGTACTTTGAAAGCGTTCTTTAAGATGACTGCCATTGGTGAACACAAGTTTGTCACAAAGGCAATCATGGCAAAAAGGAAGATCATCGCAAATATAGCGATGATGCTACCATGTTTTTTTGAGGATTGATTTGTTTCCATTTTTCTATTTTTGTTTGTTGTTTTCTATGGTAGTGGAAATCATGCGAAGAATTATACCCATAGGGTAGGGCGTTTGTTCGAAATATTCGCTTAATATTAAAATGTGATTTAAGGTATCACTTTAATAGTTGTCAATAGATTTCCAGATTGAATGACTTCCCCTATTTATTTACTCCAAATTTATAGATGGTCTTTTGGGTATATTGCTGACCAGGTTTCAATACGACTGAGGGAAAATACGGATGGTTGGGCGAATCTGGGAAGTGTTGGGCTTCGAAGCAGACAGCACTTCTACGCGGGAAGGTTGCTCCGTGCTGACCTTTGTATCCGTCTGCCCAATTGTCGGTATAAAGCTGGACACCGGGTTCTGTCGTGTAGACTTCCATAGTGCGTCCGCTGACGGGTTCTGTTATCTTGGCAGCAAAACTCAGTTCTCCTTCCTCCTTTTTGTTGAGTACATAACAATGGTCATACCCGGCACCATGGCGAATCTGTTCGTTGTCCGCATCTATATCCTGGCCCAACGGCTTGGCTTCGCGAAAATCGAAAGGCGTTCCCTTGACAAGGCGAATCTCACCTGTCGGAATGGATGTCTCATCAATGGGCAAATAGTAATCGGCGTTGATTTGGCAAATCAAATTGTCAATGGTTGGTGTAGGATTGGCAATTCCTGCAAGAGAGAAGAAACCGTGATTTGTAAGGTTGACAATGGTTTTCTTGTTCGTGGTTGCCATGTATTCAATGGCAAGTTCGTTGTAGTTGTTGAAAGAATAGACAACCGTTATTTTCATCTCGCCCGAATAGCCCTCTTCACCATAAGGACTCACATATTTAAGAACGAGAGTGTGTTCATTCATTTGGAGAGCGTCCCATACTTTTGCATTGTAGCCTTTCTTGCCTCCATGCAGGGAGTTTGGACCGTTGTTGACGAACAAATGGTATTCTTTTCCTCCGATTTGGAATTTTCCTTTGCAGATCCGGTTTCCGTATCTGCCAATGAGTGTAGAGAGGTATGGTTCAGGGGAATCGATAACGTCCTGTATGTTGTCATGGCCTTGGATAACATTGGCATGCTTTCCGTTCTTGTCGGGTACCATTATGGCAACGATTGCACCACCATAATTCGTAATTGCTACTTCGTTTCCCTGATCGTTGTGCAATATATACAAATCTGTTTGTTTGCCGTTGATGGTGGTTTGGAAGTCCTCACGTCTCAGGCCACAGAGATTTTCTGTTTCTGTCGTGTTTGTCATAAGAATAAGGTTTTAGTTACTTTATATTGCAAAGTAAATGAAAAAAAACGAATAGGACAAAGGATGCGAAAGAAATTTAGAACCGTAACAAGGTTAAAAACTTTTAATGCGCAAGCGTTAGGAGAGAAAGAAAAATATCGAACAAAAGGGGAATTTTTGTATTATTCTGCTGATACACAAAAACTTTATTGTTGTCGTGATTTCTTAAATTAACAAAATGCGGTCCGTATAAATTTGCACAAATCATTTATTTTGTGTAATTTTGCATGCGAGTTTAGAGAATATCCGGCTCTTTTTGTTGT
This sequence comes from Oscillospiraceae bacterium, assembly GCA_963639385.1. Taxonomy (GTDB): domain Bacteria; phylum Bacteroidota; class Bacteroidia; order Bacteroidales; family Bacteroidaceae; genus Prevotella. The sequence goes on along the minus strand of CAVHVH010000186.1, from coordinate 623 downwards.
GGAGAGGTTATTCCTTAGTATTAACGGAGCCTTGCAAGATTTTGACCGATGTTTGGTCAAAATAATTTCATCAATTATTTTAGTGATGATACTTGAGGTAAAATGTTGCATCTATATGGATTGTTCACCATTGCTTCATTTTCCAGGTTCCAAAAATCAATAAGTATGACAAGAACATTAAAGATTGTATTTTTTGTATTGTTTTCTTTGGGATGTAATGTTAGTGCATGGGCAGAGTTAAGCTCGAATGTATCTGGTAGTAATTTGCCCATTAGCTCAGGTTCTGCAACAGGCGATTTCGATTGGGAGCCTGTAATGCAGGCCATTATTCAAGTAGAAAGTGAGGGGAATGCCAAGGCCCAGTGTGGAAACTCGTGTGGTGCCATGCAGATTACTCCCATATTGGTGGCAGAATGCAATGACATTCTGCGCAAGCGTAAAAGCAAAAAGAAGTTTACGTTGTGTGACCGCTTCAGTATAGAGAAATCCAAGGAGATGTTTCTGCTGATTCAGTCTTATTTTAATCCGCTCAATGATATTGAAAAGGCCATCAGATCGTGGAATGGCGGAATGAATTATAGTGTAAAACGGACTCAGCGCTATTTTGAACGCGTGAAGAGTCT
>CAVHVH010000185.1:0-3551 GCA_963639385.1 Oscillospiraceae bacterium | reverse complement strand
TGAAGTACCAATACCGCCTTATAAAGAACAACAAAGGATTGCAAATGCCATAAATGAAGCATTTACAACCCTTAATTCGATAATAGAGGTATTATAATCTTTCAGCCACAGAATCCAACTTACTGAAAATCAGTTTAACAAGTTGAATAATTCTCAATACAAATTTCTACTTGACAAGTACTACGAGGTACTTACTGGTAGACCAGAACAGTTGCGGATTAGTTATGCGAAGAACATACTGCTTGTTAACATCGGGGGTGAGCGTGTAGCTACCAGACGGGTGCATGGTGAGGATGCGGGCCGACTTAGAGTAGAGTTTTATCTCCTTGTCTATGCGAATATCTATCTTTGCAAAATAGTTCTTGTTGAAATTAGACTGGAGTACCTTGCCGTTTTCTATAACATGCTGCTCTTTGAGCTCCTTTTTGGTTCCAAATACAAACCACGCCGTATTGAGCTGCTTATCCTGGTCGCTAATAGTCTGTGCTTTCTGCTGGGCATCGGTCTGCAGATGCTCTACATTATCGTTAAGGTTGTCTATTTTTTCGTCTAATTCGGCTATATGTACGTCTTTGGCGTTAAGCTCAGATTTCAGGCGTTGCACCTCTTGTTCTTTCTCTTCTATTTGGCGGGTAAGGTTATCAATGGTCTTACGTAGTTCGTCACCATTAAAGCGGCTCTCGCGCAGTTGTTGTTGCAAGCGCTTCATGAGTTCACGGTTGCGCGCCATAGTGTTGGCTATAAACTTTAGATTCTCCTTTATTTGCGCGGCCTTGTCGGTACCTTCGCCATTGCGGACTATGCTCAGCCTGTTTTCGGCCTGGTTAATGGCACTCAAGCCCTCTTGAATATCGTTGAGGGTACTCATCATGTCGTTTATTTCACTATCGCGCTGTGCTATGATACGTTGCAGCGAATCGTTCTGCTCCATATTTGACAGGTCTGGCGAGGCTTTCTTGCCAGTGCATGAACCCAAGAGCAGAAGTGCGAGGAATGCGAATGATTTTAAATGCTTCATAGTCTTTTATTTTTTAGATTTCTTATCGTTGTTGCCAGCCACAATTATAACAAATTCGCCTCTTGGGGCGTTCTCTGTGAAATGAGCTATGGCTTCGGCCAGTGTGCCACGTACATGTTGTTCGTGAACTTTGGATATTTCGCGAGCCACACTTACCTGCCTATCTTGCCCAAAGACTTCGGCAAACTGGCCGAGGGTTTTCAATATGCGATAGGGCGATTCGTAGAATATCATGGTGCGCGTTTCAGTGCGCAGCGATTCGAGCAGCGACTGTCGCCCTTTCTTCTGTGGCAGAAACCCTTCGAAGCAGAAGCGGTCGCAGGGCAGTCCAGAGGCCACAATGGCCGGTATACAAGCCGTGGCACCAGGCAGGCAAATCACTTCGATACCCGCATTGGCCGCTTCGCGGGCCAGGAAGAAACCCGGGTCGCTTATTCCGGGCGTTCCAGCGTCGCTTATCAGAGCCACCGTCTGTCCGGCCTTTAGGCGTTCTACAATACCTGCCGATGTACCGTGCTCATTGAACTTATGGTGAGCCACCAAGTGATTCTTAATATCAAAATGGCGCAACAGATTACCCGATGTGCGCGTGTCTTCGGCAAGCACCACATCGGCCTCTTTCAATATGCGGATAGCGCGTAGCGTTATGTCCTCCATATTGCCTACTGGTGTCGGTATGATATACAATGTGCCCATATTTGTTGCAAACTTACATAAAAATATCCGTACAGATAAGCCTTGTGCAAAAAAAATATCGGCAAAATAGGAAAAAATGTTAAAGAGTGGCAATTTGCAGAACCGCCCTTTAGAATATTGCCCAAACGTTTGCGGCGGACCAAAAAAAGCGGCATTTTGCTTGTTACTCTGAAAAGCTCTTCGTAATTTTGTGGCATTATGATGGAGAATATTTACAGAGAGTCACATCGCCCTGGCAGAATAGAGGTGATATGCGGATCGATGTTCTCGGGCAAGACCGAAGAACTGATAAGGAGAATGAAGCGTGCCAAGTTTGCCAAACAGAAAGTGGAGATATTCAAGCCCGCGATAGATACCCGCTATTCAGAGGAGGATGTGGTGAGCCACGACCATAACGCCATACCCAGCACCCCTATCGATGCATCGGCTTCAATACTATTGCTATCGGCAGACATTGATGTGGTAGGTATAGACGAGGCCCAGTTTCTTGACCAAAGTTTGGTAGATGTATGCAACCAACTGGCCAACCGGGGCGTGCGCGTTATCATTGCCGGACTGGATATGGACTTTCAGGGCGTACCTTTCGGCCCTATCCCGGCCTTATGTGCTATAGCCGACGAGGTGACCAAGGTACATGCCATCTGTGTAAAATGCGGAGCGCTGGCCTATGTAAGTCATCGTCTGGTGAAAAACGAGCACCGAGTATTGTTAGGCGAGGCGCAAGAGTACGAACCACTCTGCCGCAAATGCTATAAGGATGCCATAGAAAGCGAAAGCCAGCCTCCTGCAAAAGAAGAATGATATGGGCAAAGAAATTACCTTTGATGTATTTATACGCCGTGCCGGACTGGTACTTATCACCGTAGGTGCACTCTATTTGGTTAACTACCTTAGCGGAGTGCTCTTGCCGTTCTGTGTGGCTTGGCTCTTTGCCTATCTGCTATATCCTATTGTAAAATTTGTACAATACCGGCTGAAGGTACGCATAAGGTCGCTCGCCATCATAGTTACAATGGCCCTGGTATTGGCCGTTATAAGCGGAGTGTTATACCTTATTATTCCACCTATGGTAGAACAGTTTCAAAAGTTGGGAGACATACTTGCCCAATGGGTTCACCATACCACCCATACCAATAATATTACGGCCTATATATCAGCTTGGATAGAAAGAAACCAAACCGAGATAGAACGCTTTTTCCGTAGCGACGATTTTGGCAGTGCCGTAAAGAGTGCCATGCCCAAAGTATTCAGTCTGGTAGGACAAACAGCAAGTGTAATTATCAGCATTATAGCCTCGATGATTACCTTATTATATATGTTCTTTATACTGTTAGACTACGAGAACCTTACTGCCAACTGGATACGTATCTTCCCAAAGAAGCACCGTCCATTTTGGCATGAACTGGCCAAAGATGTAGAGCGTGAGCTAAACAACTATATTCGTGGCCAAGGTCTTGTAGCCTTATGCATGGGTATAATGTTCTGCATAGGTTTTTCTCTTATGGATTTTCCTATGGCCATAGGCCTGGGCATACTTATCGGCATAATGGATTTGGTACCCTATCTGCATACCTTTGCCCTTATACCTACCGCCTTCTTGGCCATGCTTAAAGCGGCCGATACAGGACAAAGCTTTTGGCTTATATTCGGTATGGCCGTGGGGTTATTTGCTCTGGTTCAGTTGATTACAGACATGATAGTTACCCCTAAGATAATGGGAAAGGCCATGGGGTTAAATCCCGCCATACTATTGCTATCGCTCTCTGTATGGGGGGCATTACTGGGCTTTGTAGGCTTGATAGTTGCTCTGCCGCTTACCACACTTATCATAGCCTAT
>CAVHVH010000184.1:0-3609 GCA_963639385.1 Oscillospiraceae bacterium | reverse complement strand
CCTGAGCTGTTGCCGCCAGCGATGCCATAATACATGCTATCAGCAACAATGTTTTTGTAGTAATCTTCATATAGTATGTGATATATAATGTTTTGTATCCGATAGTTTTTTGACGCGTGTTTTGGTCAAAGGTTTAATTCTTTCGAGGGGTATTTTTGTGCACATAGTAAGAAATAGTGCGCAAATATCGACATTCTTTTATTAAAAACTCTTAATAATTGTCGTTGTGATAGATACGTGTCCCTGCTTTTTCCTATTTTTGTCAATGCTATATAGAAGTATTATGTTATGAATGTTAACCCCACACAACCTAACACGTATCAGAAGGTAGTACTTACCAATAGTCTTGAGCGTGATCTTACAATGGCTATGGTTGAATGTGAACACGATCGCGTATTTGTGCTCACAGATACTAATATCCAGAATTGCTGTTTGCCTACCATTAGTGGCTTTCTTTGTCTGCGTAATGCCCATGTAATTTCTATTCCTCCAGCAGACAATCATAAGAATATTGAAACACTCTCTTTAGTATGGGACTCTCTACAGAAGCATGGAGCCACGCGCCATTCGTTGCTTATATGTTTGGGTGGTGGCATGGTTACCGACCTTGGCGGATTTGCTGCCTCTACCTTTAAGCGGGGAATGGATTTCATTAATATCCCGACTACATTGTTGGGTATGGTTGATGCTGCCGTAGGAGGAAAAACGGGGGTTAATTTTGGGGGGCTAAAGAATGAAATAGGCGTGTTCTCAGAAGCTCGTTATGTATTGCTGTGTGCCGAATTTCTCTCTACACTCGATAGTGAAAACCTACGCTCGGGCTATGCTGAAATGATAAAGCACGGACTTATCTCCAGTGTTGACGAATGGTCAGAGCTACTAAACTTTGATCTTGATAACCCAGAATATGCCGCCCTTGGAAAGATGGTGGCCCGTTCGGTACAGATAAAACAACGGGTGGTGGCCCAAGACCCACGGGAGCATGGTATCAGAAAGGCTCTCAACTTAGGACATACCATAGGGCACGCCATAGAGAGTCTGTTGCTTAAACGTTCGCCAGTTTTGCATGGTTATGCAGTGGCTTATGGATTGGTAGCCGAGCTTTATTTAAGTGCCATGCGTACTGGGTTTCCAACAGATAAATTGCGCCAGACATTTCAGTATATCCGCCGGTATTATGGAGCGCCTAATATTACATGTGACGATTATGCGCAATTGATAGAAATGATGCATCATGACAAGAAAAATACAGGTAAAGACATCAATGTAACCTTGCTTGGCGATGTAGGCGATGTACATATCAATCAAGTAGTTACCGAAGCCGAGATAAACGAAGCCCTTGACTTTCTAAGAGAAGGGTAGGCTTTGGCTTCGTTTTGTAGCACAACCTGTCAGAAAAATCTATACTACAAAAAGTTATAAATAGTTAAATGGAGGACGAAAGTGCCTGGATTGAAGATAATTTGCTAACTTTGTATCACTAAATATACATTTAGCGTGAAAATTATAGAAGTGGTAAATGCCCTTGAACGATTCGCGCCTCTGCCTTTGCAGGAAGGCTATGATAATGCCGGCTTGCAAATAGGATTGACAGAAGCGGAAATTTCAGGGGCTTTATTGTGTCTCGACGTAACCGAAGAAGTGCTAGACGAGGCTCTCCAAAAGGGATGCAATCTCATCGTGTCGCATCACCCGCTTATTTTTCACCATTTGCGGCGTATAGCTGGTGAAGATATGGTGCAGCGAGTAGTGGCCAAGGCCATTCTCAACGGGGTAGCCATCGTGTCGATGCATACCAATATGGATGCTGCTCAGAGTGGAGTGAATTTCAAGATAGCCGAGAAAATGGGGCTTCAGGGAGTACACTTTATAGGCAAAACCCGTAAGGCAAATACTAGCGCAGAGCAGGGAACGAACGCAACCGTAATAGGAGGCGAGGGCGTGATGGGTTGTTGGAATGAGCCTATGGCTACCGATGACTTTATAAAGATGCTAAAAAATACATTTGGCGTAGAGTGTGTTATGGCTAACCAGTTGTTGCGTCGACCAATATCTAAGGTGGCACTATGTGGCGGTGCGGGAGCATTTATGCTTGACGAGGCTATAACCCAAGGTGCCGATGCATTCGTTACTGGTGAAATGAGTTACCATCAGTATTTTGGCCATGAGCAGGAAATACAGATTGCCGTTATAGGGCATTATCAGAGTGAACAGTTTACAACAGAAATATTCAAAACAATAATACAGGAACAGTGCAAAGGTGTGAAATGTGAAATTTCGACCATTGATACTAATCCTATAATCTATTTATAACTAAAGTTTATGGTAAAAAAATCACCTACAGAATTGACAGTAGAAGAGAAGCTACAGGCTCTTTATCAATTGCAGGTTACCTTATCGGCAATCGACGAAAAACGAGCATTACGCGGTGAATTGCCTTTGGAGGTACAAGACTTGGCCGATGAATTGGAAGGCCTTAAGACCCGTGTAGAAAAAATTGAAGGCGACATTAAGGAATTCCAAAGTGCTGTGACTGCAAAGAAAGGCGAAATAGTTAAGGCTCAGGCTGGTATTGAAAGATACAAGGAACAGCTCAATGATGTAAAAAACAACCGCGAGTATGATACGTTGACCAAAGAAATAGAATTCCAAACACTCGAGGTGGAACTCTGCAACAAAAAAATTAAAGAGGCTGTAATACGCATTGATGAGAAGAAAAAAGAATTGGAGCAGACTAAAGCCATTATTGCCGATCGTACAGAAGCTCTTACCGAAAAGCGTAGTGAACTAGACGAAATTATGCAGGAAACTCGTGATGACGAAGAAAAACTGAAGGCAAAAGCTCGCGATCTAGAGGCAAAAATAGAGCCACGGTTGCTTACTAGCTTCAAGCGTATACGCAAGAGCGCGCGCAATGGTCTCGGTATTACTGTAGAACAGCGTGATGCTTGCGGTGGCTGTAACAACAAAATTCCACCACAGCGCCAGATTGATATCAAGATGCACAAGAAGATTATCGTGTGCGAATACTGTGGTCGTATCATGATAGATAGCGAGCTCGCCGGAATAAAGAAAGAAGTGGAGGAAAAGCCCAAGAAGCGCACTTCACGCAAGAAAAAGACTGAAGAGGCCGAGTAATCAAGGTCTTTAACAATACAGAAATCTCTATCCGAAAAGTTAGTAGGATAGGGATTTTTTTTGTTCCATTCTGTTGTTATTTGGTAATTTTTTAAATTTTCTGCCAGGTTTAGATTTGATCATATTGGTGTTGGTCTATAGTCTATGCAGATACTACTTTCAAATTGTAAGCACCTTCTCATATATGTTTAGAATATTTAACAGATGATGCCGCGAAATAGTTAACGAATGTTATAAAAGTGGTCATTTTAGAGGCAATTTTTGCGATAAAAAGTGCGAAAGTTTTGGCCCAAAATGGCCCATTTTGGGGTAATTTTGGAGTTATCAACAGGGATGGATGAAGTTGGAACCTCTAATTTTTGACCGTGAAATGCTAATATTTGGCAAATTTAACGGCTTTTAACATAACTCTCGCTCTAATTCTTGACAAACGAACTATAATTTTTGAGAACCTAAAGACCATCATTAGCG
>CAVHVH010000183.1:0-3685 GCA_963639385.1 Oscillospiraceae bacterium | reverse complement strand
ACCGCAAAAGCCGAGTTGACGGGTGTCAATCGATGATAGGCAAACGCATACCTAATGTTATCACTACACTAAATCACCGCATTATATATATGCAAGCAATTTAGTGTAGTGATAAGCATAATGCGACAAAAAGGATGTTGTTGGCCAAAATTAAAATTAGCTATATATAGCGTGGTTACCACATTTTTTGATGTATCTTTGCGCATACAGAGGGTTTTCTGCAATTATAAGCTCTGTTACAACAGAGTAGGCAACGCCCTATATTTACACATTAATTATATATATAATGAATTCTAAGATACCTCCCCAATGGGAGAAATTCTATCTAAAGGATGTTAGCTTTGTCAACCTAATGATGAGGCGTATATACAACGTACTGATAGTAGCCAACCCCTACGATGCTTTCATGCTTGAAGACGATGGACGAATAGAAGAAAAGATATACAATGAGTACATGGAACTGGGGCTGCGCTATCCACCCACCTTTACCCAGGTAAGCACCATAGAAGAAGCCGAAAATATACTGCAAACTACCCACATAGACCTGGTAATATGTATGCCCGGAAACGCCGACAACGATGCCTTCGACGTGGCACGTGCCGTAAAACGCAAGTTCCCGCATATGCACTGCATAGTGCTCACCCCGTTTTCGCATGGCATAACCAAGCGCATGGAGAACGAAGACCTGTCCATATTCGACTACGTATTCTGCTGGCTGGGCAACACCAACCTGATACTCTCTATCATCAAACTGATAGAAGACCGTATGAACATAGAACACGACATACGCGAGGCCGGTGTACAGATGATTCTCCTGGTAGAAGATAGCATACGGTTCTACAGTTCTATCCTGCCCAATCTGTACAACTACATACTACTACAAAGTCAGCAGTTCTCTACCGAAGCTCTTAACCGCCACGCTGCCACACTACGTATGAGAGGGCGTCCAAAGGTAGTGCTGGCCCGCAACTACGAAGAGGCCATAGCTATGTACAACCATTACAGCGACAATGTGCTGGGCGTAATAAGCGATGCGCGTTTCCCCCTAAACGGAACCAAAGACCCCGATGCTGGTATCAAACTGTTTCGCGAAATACGCAGTATGAATCCCTATGTACCGCTCATCATGGAAAGTTCTGAAAGTACTAACCGCATCAAAGCCGAAGCCGAAGGGTTCAGATTTGTTGACAAGAATTCCAAGAAGATGAGCCTCGACCTAAGACGACTTATGGAAGAGCACATGGGATTTGGCGACTTTGTATTCCGCGACCCTCACTCACACCAGGAAATACTGCGCATACATAGTCTTAAGGAGCTCCAAGACAATATCTTTAAGATTCCTAACGACTCTATGCTCTACCATATCAGCCGTAACCACATGAGCCGATGGCTATCAGCACGCGCCATATTCCCCGTATCGGCATTCCTAAAAGACGTTACATGGAACAAACTGCAAGACGTAGACGCACACCGGCAGATAATATACGATGCCATAGTACAATACCGCCGTCTGAAGAACCAAGGAACTGTAGCCGTATTCGACCGCAAGAAGTTCGACCGCTTCAGTCATTTCGCCCGTATAGGTGAAGGCTCGCTCGGAGGGAAAGGACGCGGACTGGCCTTTTTGGACAACATCATAAAACGACACCCTGATTTCAACCAGTTTGCCGGGGCTACCGTACAGATACCCAAGACCGTGGTGCTATGTACCGATGTGTTCGACCGATTCATGGAACAGAACAACCTATACCAAATAGCCCTCAGCGACGCCACCGACGACGAGATACTGGCACGCTTTCTGCAAGCCCAACTACCAGATGAGTTTATAGCTGACTTCTATGCTTTCTTCGATGCTACCCGGAGCCCCATAGCCATACGTTCATCATCACTTCTTGAAGATGCCCATTACCAACCCTTTGCCGGTATATACTCTACCTACATGATACCGTATCTTGACGACAAGTACGCTATGCTGCAAATGCTGGCCTGTGCCATCAAGGGCGTATACGCATCGGTATTCTATCACGACTCAAAAGCCTATATGACCGCCACAAGTAACGTGATAGACCAAGAAAAAATGGCGGTAATACTACAAGAAGTGGCCGGAAAAAGATACGGCAACCGTTTCTACCCTAATTTCTCGGGCGTATTGCGTTCTATCAATTACTACCCCATAGGCGACGAACGCGCCGATGAGGGGATAGCTTCGTTGGCACTCGGACTGGGCAAATACATAGTAGACGGAGGTCAGACGCTACGCGTATCGCCATACCACCCTAACAAGATACTGCAAACCAGCGAAGTGGAAATAGCTCTGCGCGAAACTCAGACCCGGTTCTACGCCCTCGATATGACCGACACGGGAAAAGAATTCAAAGTAGACGACGGTTTCAATATTATAAAACTAAAAGTTAAAGATGCCGAAGCCGACCATGCACTCAACTACATAGCCTCTACCTATGATCCTTACGACCACGTAATACGCAACGGACTGTACGATGGTGGTCGTAAGATAATATCCTTTGCCGGAGTACTACAACAGGGAGTATTCCCGCTACCCCAACTATTGCAAATGACTATGCGTTACGGAGAGGCCGAAATGAAACGACCTATAGAGGTTGAGTTTGCCTGCAATCTGAACGAAGACCGCACGGGCGACCTTTATCTGTTACAGATAAGACCCATAGTAGACAGTCAACAGACAATAGATGAAGACATAGACACCATAAATAGCGACCGCTGTCTGCTGCGCAGCAATAACTCATTGGGGCATGGTTCATACAACGATGTTACCGATGTAGTATATGTAAAAGCCAACGACGACTTTACCGGTGCCAACAATACAACTATAGCCGAAGAGATAGAACACATAAACCAAGGCTTTCTCGACTCTGGTCGCAACTACATACTTATAGGCCCAGGCCGTTGGGGCTCGAGCGACCCTTGGTTGGGAATTCCCGTAAAATGGCCACATATTAGTGCCGCACAGGTAATTGTAGAAACCCAACTCAAAAACTACCGCATTGACCCGAGCCAGGGTACCCATTTCTTCCAAAATCTTACCAGCTTCGGCGTAGGATATTTCACCATTGACACCAATAACAAGAGCGATATCTACCGCAAAGATATACTTGATGCACTGCCTGCGATAGAAGAAACTTTACATGTAAGACATGTACGTTTTACCCAACCGCTCAAGATACTTATGGACGGCAAAAAACAGGAAGGAGCCATATTGACATAAGTCAATAATTATAGTTTTTAGCAAAAAAAATAGTTTTTTATTTGGAGATACTATCAAAATCGTATACCTTTGCATCGTGTTTTTCATGGTATTAGATTTAAGGTTAACAAAGATTGGGACTCGGCGGAGTCCCTTTTTTATTTTTATACCCTTTGCAACACCTGTAACAATCCTTTTTCCAATCACCACCCAGGCCACAATAGGCACAATAGCAAGAACGCTTTTTTAAGGATGGTTTATAATATCCACCATATACGAATGTGCACTATAAAATGGCAAAATCAAAATAAGCTACAACCAAAACAAGCATTTGTAAGTTGAATCCACTGAGCGTTCCGCATGCCGTGCAAAATGATACGTTAAACTTTCTTAACCAAAAGGCGAAATTAAGGGCGGTTTTTGCAAGCAAAAGGGTCGTCGGTGAAATCGACGCGATTCTCG
>CAVHVH010000182.1:0-3701 GCA_963639385.1 Oscillospiraceae bacterium | reverse complement strand
GACTAGCAACATGGTTACGGCCGACACCCTACGCATAACCCAACTTCCGGCAAAGCGACCTACCATAAACACGGCCAGGGCACAGGTGATAACTACAGAAGCGGCAGTATCATCCATCCATCCTTGTGCCGTCACAAAATTGATAAAATAACTATTGATAGATATCTCGGCTACCTCGTAGCAGAGCAGAGCCAAGAGTCCAAAGCTGAACAGATGCCTATGCAACAACAACTCGGCTATACGATTGCCGCTCAGAGTTTCACTCCCGCCTTCTTCATGGTTTATTTCTGGCAGTTCTACCCGGGTAAAGACCAGCGCAACTATAAGTACAGCTACTCCCATCAGCGCATAAGGCAACACTACACTGCTTATACTATTTGAAGTAAAGAACCACTGCCCCACAGCGAATGTAGCAAACAAACAACCAAGCCCGTTGACTGACTGCGACAGATTGAGCCTACTCATAGCTGTCTCGGCGGGTCCCAGCTCTGTTACATACGGATTAGCGGCCGTTTCTAAGAATACCAGTCCGCACCCTATCACAAAGAGGGCCGCGAGAAACATACCAAAAGTACCAGCCCAGACACCTGGAATAAACAACAACGAGCCTACACCAAAGACGAGCAGTCCCAACACCACCCCACGGCGATAGCCAAAACGGTTGATAAACATTCCGGCAGGTATGGCCATTAAGAAATAGCCCAAATAGGTGGTTACCTGTATGAGCGACGAACGGGTTACAGTAATGTCCATCTGGTTTTGCAGATGCTTATTGAGCACATCCAATATTGCCCGTGCAAATCCCCATAAGAAAAATAGCAGGGTAACCAGTGCCAATGGCACGGCATACTTTCGGTTGGTTAACGGCGATTGTTGTTTCATTGTTTTGCGGTATAAAAAATGGGGAGCGTTGCCAAATGTGCGCTCCCCGAAATATTTTTAATTTGGTCTTATGCAAGGTAAATTCTAAAAAATCCTCTCTACATAACATCCATTAATATAAGGAGGGCAAGACCGCCCCCGCGCTTTGTTATTTTTTCTTTGCAGTGGGCTCAAGCACACGCCATACGCATGCTGCCAGCGCACCACCTACCAACGGACCTACTATGAATATCCATAGATGGGCTAAAGCAGAACCTCCCTCGAACAAAGCCGGACCAATAGAGCGTGCCGGATTTACCGATGTGCCTGTATAGCGGATGCATGCCAAATGTACAAGTACCAACGATAAACCTATGGCCAGCCCACCGAGAGCACTGGCTGCATTGGTCTTGGCGGTAACACCCAGTACCACCAGCACAAACACGAAGGTAAATACAATCTCGGCTACCAAGCCACCCAACACCGATATGGTCTGCACTTCGTTGATGGCCTGCAGATCGTTGGCGCCAGTACCTGTAATACCTGCCGTAGAAGTAAGCAGATAAAGCAATACTGCGCCTATAACGCCACCTATGCACTGATATATCACATAATTCAAGGCATCCTTTCCACTCATTCTTCCACTAAGATATACACCAAGCGTAATGGCTGGGTTGATATGACAGCCACTGATACCGCCTATAGTATAGGCCATTGCCACTACTGCCAAACCGAAGGCCATTGCCGTACCCACTACTGTGGCAGCATTGGCAGGATTGCATCCCAACGATACAGCTGCACCGCAGCCCATCAATACCAGCACCATTGTGCCTACCATTTCTGCTAAATACTTTTTCATATCCTTAATATTGTTTTGGTTTATAGTATCAACTGTTTGTGTATGGTTCTCCCATAAAAACCTAATGTATATAAAAGGGCATTAAACCTTGAATATCGCAAAAGTAATGAATTTCAACGAACCTTCAAAGCATTTCATAAAGATTAACGCTTAAGGCACACTTTATTTCGCCAATATCAGTAACTTTGCATTACACAGTTATCTTTTATCTCAGCATAAAAATGAATATAAAGACTATCATACTGCTGCTCCTGTCACTGACAGTGGGCACTACCATGCAGGCCACTACCTGGGAACAAGGCAAAATGGAAGCTATGCGCGGCGTGGTTCCAGGCAGTTATAATTTTTGGATTTTTACCCCCGAAGAATACGAACCCCAAGGACGAGGTGTACCATTGGTAATATTCCTACACGGAGCAAGTCTATGCGGTAACAACATGGAGCGCGTGCGTCGCTATGGTGTGCTGCACGCCATACAGAAAGGCAAAGCGGTGCCCGCAGTAGTACTGGCACCGCAGAATGGTGGAGGTGCATGGAATCCGAAGAAGATCAACGCTTTACTGGAATGGACTGTTGCCCATTACGCCATAGACACCACACGCATATATGTACTGGGAATGAGTCTGGGCGGTTACGGCACCATGGACTTTGTGGCCACCTATCCCGAAAAGATAGCGGCAGCCATGGCTCTCTGCGGAGGATGCTCTCTAAAAGAACCCGCAGGATTGGGAAAAGTTCCACTATGGATTATGCACGGCACTGCCGACCGCGCCGTATCTATATCCCAATCAAAGCGAGTGGTAACCTATCTGCAGAGCACAGACAACGACCATCTGCTACGTTACAACTGGATAGAAGGTGGAAACCACGGCACTCCGGCGCGCCTATTCTATCTACAGAAAACCTACGATTGGCTCTTCTCGCACTCACTCCACGACTCTCCACGCACCATAGACCGCACATTTGACATAGACATGGACGACATTCGCCAAACCTATAGCGAGCTACGGTGGTTTAAGGGCATGTATGACAACGACTAAACTAAAAATATGAAAGATATTAAAGCACTGTTCTTTGACATAGACGGCACCCTGGTAAGCTTCAACACCCATACTGTACCTACCTCTACCGTAGAGGCACTTGAAGAAGCCCATAGCCGAGGTGTATCCATATTTATCTCTACAGGTAGGCCCATGGCCTTTATCACCAACCTAAAGTCTATAGAACATCTTATTGATGGATACATAACTACCAACGGAGCCTACTGCACTGTGGGCAACACCGTAGTAAGTTCGCACCCTATGGACCCTGATGATGTTGCCACCATTCTGGCCGATGCCATTGCCAACAACTACCCTGTAGTAGTTGACGGCGAACACACCGTAGTAGTATACAACAATTCAAGTATAGTAGACCGAATATATGTAAAAGACTTGGGCGTAGACACGCTGGACTACAACCTTACTCTGGACGACCTACACGGCGAAAAAATTATGCAGCTATCTCCCTTTATTACCCAAGCGCAAGAAGATGCCCTTGCCCCACGGCTCAAGCAGGTTACATCTGGCAGATGGCATCCCGAATTTACCGATCTTACTCGAGCCGGCATAGACAAAGCTCTCGGCATGCGCAACATGGCTTCGTATATGCATATAAACAATAGTCAGACCATGGCTTTCGGCGATGGGGGCAACGATATAGCCATACTACGTGCAGCCGGAATAGGCGTGGCCATGGGCAATAGTGCTGACGATGTCAAGGCTGCAGCCAATTACGTAACCGCAAATGTCGACAACGACGGTATAGCACTCGCCCTACGCCACTATGGAGTAATATAAGTAATGTTCAAAAAATCAATAAAGGGTGGTTCTATAAATTAACTTTGTCAGATTTTAGAATTATTTTCGAGGACAAAGTGTAAGTGAGCGAAAGAATAATGCGGGCATTATGACTGAGCGAACTGGCACTTTGAACCGAAAAG
>CAVHVH010000181.1:0-3706 GCA_963639385.1 Oscillospiraceae bacterium | reverse complement strand
GAACTGGCACTTTGAACCGAAAAGAAACCGAAAGATGACAAAACGCAATTCCCCCTACAGAGGAAGAACTTGGCGGTGGTAATTTTTAGAACCACCCTATATATATTACAAAAGTAAGATATTATTACAGAATAGGAAAGAAAAGCGTTAGTTTTTTAATAAAATTCCTATTTTCTTGGTAAATATCTTTATCACTGCCCTACATTATGACTATTTTTTGAAAAATCACAGCAAGAGCAGAGGGCTACGTATTCAACTTGCACTACCTTTGAAGAAGGTAGGCCGCGTCTCGGGAATAATTGCATATAACTTGCACTACCTTTGAAGAAGGTAGGCGGCGGTTCAACAATGCAAATTGTAAAAAACTTTGTTTTTTCCTTTGCATTGTCTTCACCTTGCACTACCTTTGCAGTTGAAAATAAACGTTTATATCAAAATATGTCATTAAAATGTGGTATCGTAGGTCTTCCCAATGTGGGCAAGTCTACGCTGTTCAACTGCTTGTCTAGTGCCAAGGCACAGGCAGCTAATTTCCCCTTCTGTACAATAGAGCCCAACCTGGGCGTAATAACCGTGCCCGACGAACGACTTACACGCCTGGCCGAGATAGTTCACCCTGGCCGTATAGTACCGGCCACCTGCGAAATAGTTGACATAGCCGGACTGGTAAAGGGTGCCTCAAAAGGCGAGGGACTGGGCAACAAATTCCTGGGCAACATACGCGAATGCGACGCTATAATACATGTCATACGTTGCTTTGACAACGACAACGTGGTACGCGAGGGAGGAGCCCTTGTTGACCCCGTACAAGACAAAGAAATAATAGATACCGAACTGCAACTCAAAGACCTTGAGACCATAGAATCGCAACTGGCCAAGAACCAGAAAATAGCCGCCATAGGCAACAACAAGGACGCCAAGGTGCTGGTAAGTGTTCTCGAGGCATACAAAGCCGCCCTGGAACAGGGCAAAAACGCACGTTCGGTAACCTTTGATAGCAAAGAAGAACAACAGGCTGCCCACGATCTCTTCCTGCTCACTACCAAACCCGTACTCTATGTATGTAATGTAGACGAAACTGCCGCTAAAGAGGGCAACGCCTACTCGCGCAAGATAGAAGAGATAGCCGCCTCTGAAGGTGCCGAAGCCATGGTAATAGCCGCAAAAACCGAAGAAGACATAGCCTCGCTCGAAACCTACGAAGACAAGAAGATGTTTCTCGACGAGTTGGGACTGCAGGAAAGTGGCGTAAACCGACTTATAAAGAAGGCATACAGTCTGCTCAACCTCGAAACCTTCATCACAGCCGGAGAGATGGAGGTAAAAGCCTGGACATACCATAAAGGATGGAAAGCTCCGCAGTGTGCCGGCGTCATCCATACCGACTTTGAAAAAGGATTTATACGCGCCGAAGTAATCAAATACGATGATTATATCCAATACGGCTCTGAGGGCGCTGTGCGCGAAGCCGGAAAACTGGGCATCGAGGGCAAAGAGTATATCGTGCAAGACGGCGACATCATGCACTTCCGTTTCAACGTATAACCCCCCTACCCTATGACAGCTCTGCTTAACTTTATCATGTGGAACCCCGGCACTACAGCCCTTCAGTTAGGGCCTTTTGCCGTGCGCTGGTATGGTCTCTGTTGGCTTACTGGCCTGATTATCGCCTACATCGTAGTAAAATGGCTCTACCGCGACCAGCGCGTCAAAGACGAGTATTTCGACCCCCTTTTTCTCTATTGTTTTGTAGGCATACTAGTTGGAGCTCGGCTCGGCCATTGTATCTTCTACGAACCCAACTATTTTCTCACCTCTTGGCAGCATTTTATAGAAATGCTTTTGCCTATACGGTTTGTCAACGGCGACCCCGCAGCATCTGGCAGCATGTTGTATAGCCTTACAGGTGGGAAAGTGGTGTTTACCGGATACGAAGGACTGGCTTCTCATGGTGGAACAATAGGTCTTATGATAGCACTGTGGTGCTATTACCGCCGTACCCACATGAACCTATGGCAGGTACTTGACAATATAGCCATAGCCACCCCTGTTACCGCCTGCTTCATACGCTTGGGCAACCTGATGAACTCTGAGATTATAGGCAAGATAACCGATGTGCCATGGGCCTTTATCTTTGAGCGCGTAGACAAAGAGCCACGTCACCCCGGTCAATTATACGAAGCCATAGCCTATTTTATTTTCTTCTTCGTAGGCTGGCATTTCTACCGCAAGCACAAGGAGTGGGCTGGCACAGGCTTCTTCTTTGGTCTCTGCCTTACACTGATATTTACTTTCCGCTTCTTTATAGAGTACACCAAAGACGTACAAGAAGCCTTTGAACAGCACATGTTGTTCAATATGGGGCAGATACTATCAATACCCTTTATCGTTATCGGCATAGTATGCATGCGCAGAGCTCTGCGCAAAACCAAATAATAATCTAACCGCAAAGAGGGTGTGCCAACATTATTGACACACCCTCTTTGTAAATAATTTCTACTTCTAACGCTCCAATTCCAAAATAACACTATTTGAAACCAATTCTTGGTGTTTGTTGCCCAAAGGATCAACAAAATTTATCGTTGCATTGACAGCATAACTCGCCGATTTACCATCCTTTCCTATCTCCAGACTTTCTACTGGTTGGCCTCCCTTGCTTACACTTGCCCGTTCTATCGTTACAGGTATTCCCTGCACACTATAAGGCACCAATTCGTAAGCCACCGAACGATAACCGCCCGTTTTGCGGTCACGCTGCAGTGATGTACGCAACAATAGATGCACATCATAACCATCTATCGACGAATACACCAAATAGTCTACTTTTCGCGTGCTCTTATCAACCTTATCACTCCACGCACTCACTTGTTTCACCGTTACACTCTTGAATACTATATTAGGCATAGCACCATCGTTATTACCAAGTGCCTTACGTATATTTTCGCAAGCCAGTTTCATCACATTGGCTATATCGTTTTGTGTTACATCATAACCCTTGAGCATGGAGTAATCTACATTACAAAGTCTATTAAGTATTGCTAATGTGTCATACTGTGCTGGCGTAACCTTATTAAGTAGCCACTGTGGGGGCATCTTTCCTTTGTCCGCATTACCCGAACCCGTTACTTTTACTACGTACACTTGCTGTTGAGCCGTAGCATAGTCTGCTTGTATTATGCCAATTACAAACAGGAAAAAAGCTAATAATTTTTTCATAATCAATAAAACTTAATTAGTTTTTGGGGATAATTTTTATATAATAATTTTCATTGACATTTGCATAAGCAGAGCGATAAACCAAACGTCCCTTTGCTTCCAAATTTACACCTTGATTTGCAGGCGACAAGTCTGCATAACCACTAAAATATGCGTTAGACGGCTCTGTAAATACTCTTTGGCTTCTTATATAATAGACAGGATTGTCTATAGTTCCCGATATTGTTATATCTGCAGAAACACAAAGATAGACATCAGCACTAACAAAACGATACAAAATTCTCTCACAAATATTTGCCTCTGAATTAATGGGAGGATTTTCAACATAAGTTGAATCAGAACCTATCTCAGGACCTATTTCAGGACCTGAGATAGAAGATGTATCTTCTATCTCTTCAAACGTACAAAGCTGCACCTCTGATTCCGAGGTAGGAAATGCAATAACCAATTTTTGCGGATTTTTTTGATTAAATTTAACTTCATCATAAAG
>CAVHVH010000180.1:0-3711 GCA_963639385.1 Oscillospiraceae bacterium | reverse complement strand
ACCGAAAGCACAGTCTTTGGCGTGGGGGGGGTACTACTCATATATTGTTGCCACGATTTTACGCTCACCACCATAATCGCGAAACTCGCACAAGTAAATGCCTTGCCACGTACCAAGATTTAGACGGCCGTCAGTTATAGGTATGGTAAGACTCACTCCAAAGAGCGAGCATTTAGCATGGGCAGGCATATCATCGAGCCCTTCAAGCGTATGGTTGTAGTACGGCTCGTTCTCCTTCACCATGTGGTTGAGTATTTTTTCCATATCGCTACGCACATCAGGGTCGGCATTCTCATTGATAGAAAGTGCACACGATGTATGTTGTACAAAGAGGTTGAGCATTCCTATCTTGGGCAAAGGCGAAGGCAGATGCTGTAGCACCTCGCGCGTTACTAGGTGGCAGCCGCGCCGTTTGGCGGTCAGCCTAAAAGTAATTTGTTGTATCATATTGATGAGTGTTGTTATTAAGATGGTGCTATAAATTACCATCATTTAATTTTCCCTTATTGAGAGTTGGCGCTCTGCAAGCAGCGAGAAAATGAAAAACTCTCCCTATGGAGTAGAGAGAGCCTTTCTGTATATATTCTATGAAGTTATGGAGCATTAGAATTATAAATACCCCCATTTATTCTTTCTTAGTAGCAAGAGCTTGCTTGATAAGCGCCTCCAGCTCTTCGCACAATTCAGGATTGTCACGTAGCAGAGCCTTTGTAGCATCGCGCCCCTGAGCCAATTTGGCTCCATTATACGAGAACCAGCTGCCGCTCTTTTGGATAATATTATTCTCTACACCCAAATCTATGATTTCGCCCGTCTTGGAAATTCCTTCTCCAAACATGAGGTCGAATTCAGCCTTGCGGAAGGGGGGAGCCACCTTATTCTTAACTATCTTTACACGGGTAAGATAACCTATAACTGTATCACCGTCTTTTATAGCGGTGCTCTTGCGGATATCCAAACGTACCGATGCATAGAATTTCAGAGCATTTCCGCCTGTCGTTGTCTCGGGGTTGCCGAACGCTACACCTATCTTTTCGCGCAACTGGTTGATGAAGATACAAGTTGTATTGGTTTTAGCTATCGTGGCGGTAAGCTTACGCAGTGCCTGACTCATAAGGCGGGCCTGAAGGCCTACTTTGTTATCGCCCATATTACCCTCTATTTCCGATTTTGGCGTAAGGGCTGCCACCGAATCAACTACTACTATGTCTACCGCTGCCGAGCTGATAAGCTGATCGGCTATCTGCAATGCCTGCTCGCCATTGTCGGGTTGCGAAATCCACAGATTGTCGACATCCACTCCCAGTTTAGCTGCATAGAATCGGTCGAACGCATGTTCAGCATCGATGAATGCCGCTATGCCGCCTTGCTTTTGGGCTTCGGCTATAGCATGAATGGCCAGCGTGGTCTTTCCTGACGACTCAGGACCATATATTTCTATGATACGTCCCTTGGGATATCCACCTACGCCCAAAGCCACATCCAGGGTAATTGAGCCTGTTGGTATCACTTCTACGCTCTCTATGCTTTGGTCGCCCAGTTTCATAATAGAGCCTTTTCCGAAGTCTTTTTCTATCTTCGCCATAGCAGCCTGTAGGGCCTTGAGTTTACCCTCTTGAGCTAGCTGCATTTCTTCATTAGAATCTTTCTTTGCCATTATATATTTATTTATAGGGTGGTTCTATACTTCTAATTCACCATCGAATACCTCGTGCCAAGGCAAGCCTTGCTTATTAAGCTGCTCCATAAATGGATCTGGGTCGAAGTCTTCCACATTCCACACACCCGGTTTACGCCAAAGTCCCTTAAAGAACATCATAGCACCTATCATAGCAGGCACGCCTGTGGTATAGCTTACGCCCTGCATGCCCGTTTCACGATAGGCATCCTGGTGTTTGCAGTTATTGTATACATAGTAAGTACGCTCTTTGCCATCTTTAACACCGCGGATACGGCAACCAATAGAAGTCTCACCATCGTAGTTCTCTCCCAAATCTTGCGGATTGGGCAGTACAGCTTTAAGGAACTGCAGAGGTACAATCTTCACTTTTACCTTCTTGTCGGGATTGTCGGCCAAAGGAGCCTCATATTCTATTTCGTCTATGCGCGACATTCCAAGGTTCTGTATACAGTCGAGATAAGTAAGATACTGTTGTCCGAAGGTCATCCAGAAACGTGCCTGCCGTATAGTTGGATAATTCTTTACCAAACTTTCCAACTCCTCGTGGTGCATCAGATAGCTCTCGCGCGGCCCTATATTAGGATAGGTGATAGGCTGGTGTACGGCCAACGGTTCGGTTTCTATCCACTGTCCGTCCTTATAGTAAAGTCCCTTTTGGGTAATCTCGCGGATATTAATTTCTGGATTGAAATTAGTAGCGAAAGCCTTATGGTGATTACCGGCATTACAATCAACAATATCAAGATAGTGTATTTCGTCAAAATGGTGTTTAGCAGCATAGGCTGTATACACACCACTCACTCCAGGGTCGAAACCACAACCCAGGATAGCCGTTAGCCCTGCCTTTTCAAATTTATCTTTATAGGCCCACTGCCAGCTATACTCAAAGTGCGCCTCGTCTTTAGGCTCATAGTTAGCTGTGTCCAGATAGTTGCAGCCGCAAGCCAAGCAAGCCTCCATTATGGTAAGGTCTTGATAAGGCAAAGCCAAGTTGATAACTAGCTCGGGCTTGAAATCGTTGAAAAGCGCCTTAAGCTGTTCTACATCATCAGCATCTACCTGGGCAGTCTTGATATTAGGATTGCCTATTGCCTTAACTATTTTATCGCATTTTTCTTTGCGCCGGCTGGCTATCATGAAATCTGTAAACACATCAGCATTCTGACTAATCTTGAATGCCGCTACCGTAGCGACGCCTCCGACGCCAATCATCAAAACTCTGCTCATTTCGGTCTATTTTATTTCATTTGAATCTATTCCCAGGGCTTTCATAATAGAATAACCCAATATTTCCTGGCGATAGTTGCCACCCATCAGAGGTTGCATAGCCAATATCGTTATGCGTTGCTCGTCACTGGCATCACGCAGGGTGTTGCGTAGTGTCTCTATTAGCTCGCCATTGGTTTCATCGGGTATCAGCATGATACGTTTTACCTCGCTATGGCCAAGAAGATTGCGCAATACATCAAGCATGGTTGCATCATTGCCAGCATACTCACCCGTGGCTATATCAGCAAAGACAAACTCGCCCAACTTTGTATCGTCAAAAGCCTGCCCATTGAGTTCAGTATCATAGTTACCAGGGGCGAAGTTCTCCATCTTAGAGTTCTGGCTATTATGTATCAGCACAACCTGTGTTTCGTGTTTCCCAGGGCGCAATCCGCCGTCGAGGGCCACACATACAGCCCACTGGCTCATATCGGCAGTAGGAATGCGACGGCCTATCATCCGTTCAAAATTGACAATAAGGTCAAACGCCACCTTATCCACATAATCGGCGTCGGCCACTATCACATTCTCGCTCCACTTGATATTGCCTGTATCTGGTATATTCATATTGCAAATGTACCATTTTTTTTCGATATAAGTCTATAAGTGACTACAAAATAATAATTTGGTATAATTTTACAACACGCATTACCCCTACATATGCAAAAGAGCCCCATCCACATAGTGGACAGAGCTCTGTAAAAAAGGGCGGCTACCTACTCTCCCGCATTGCATTGCAGTACCATCGGCGCAAGTGGGCT
>CAVHVH010000179.1:0-3758 GCA_963639385.1 Oscillospiraceae bacterium | reverse complement strand
GGTGTATGGGTATGTATCCCGTAGCAGCTACGGGTGATATGGCTGTTGACGGCATTTTCTGGCAATTGTTGGCCTACTGTGCCGGTGTTGGTGGCTCTATGCTTATCATAGGCTCGGCTGCCGGAGTGGTGGTAATGGGTCTCGAACGTATTTCCTTTGGGTGGTATATGCGCCGTATTAGTTGGATAGCCTTTGTGGGGTATATAGCTGGTATACTCTCTTATGCACTGATACGTACTTTCTTGATGCCGCTGACAGCGTAGAAGTCGATGAATATAAATGCATTGGGGGTATCCAGTAATTTCTGGATGCCCCCAATGTGTTTATATGGTAATATGCTACTTTATAGCGCTATCTTGTATTGCAGATGTTTCATAGCGTGTCCGCCCCAAGTGGTATCGTTTACATAGTTAAACCCTAATCGGTGGTACAGAGCCTCGGCCTTTGGATTGCCGTGGTCTACAAGCAGTCCTACGGCTGGTATCTCCATGCTATGGGCTTTCTTTATAGTTGCTTTGATTAAGGTTGAGGCTATTCCTTGTCCTCTGTATTCGGGCTTTACGCATAGGCTGTCTATATAGAGCTCGCCCGGGTGGGTCTCGTCGGATATGGTTGAAAAGTCGCGGCCGAACCGTAGCATTACTTCGTTTACAAAAGCCTTTCTTAACTGGTGTAATAGAGCTCCGTTATAACTTACACAGATTCCGGCCACACAACCAGCGTTTATAGCCGTTAGGGTATTGAGATAGCTATATTGGCTGTCGGTACGGCTTACGAGAGTCGTCATCATGTCTTCAAACTCGGCTAACGTATGGTTGTTGCCTGCAAAATACTGACAACATTCGTGGTTCATGGCCGTCATAATGAGTTTTGCCGTTTCACGAGCTTGTGCTGGTGTAGCTATTGTTATATCCATGTTGGTAGTTATTTAGTATTAGGGTGGTTCTAAAAATTACCACCGCCAAGTTCATTCTTTGTTGGGAAAATTGCGTTTTGTCATCTTTCGGCTTCTTTTCGGTTCAAAGTGCCAGTTCGCTCAGTCATAATGCCCGCATTATTCTTTCGCTCACTTACACTTTGTCCTTGAAAAATAAATCCAAAATCTGACAAAGCTAATTTATAGAACCACCCATTACTTGTTTAGGGTAAATTCGAATCTCAGTCCGCCTTCTTCCTGGCATGTGGCTTTTATGGTTCCGCCGTGCATGTTTACGGCATTCTTTACGATGGCCAGTCCCAGGCCGGTACCTCCCATTTTTCGACTTCGGCCTTTGTCTACACGGTAGAAGCGTTCGAAGAGTCGCGGTAGATGTTCTGGACTTACGCCTTGGCCATTGTCGCTGAATACAAATCGCCATTGGGTATCTTCTTGAGTGGCTATAAGCGTAATGGTAGTACCTGTTCCGGCATAGGCTATGGCGTTGTCGGTTAGATTGCGGAAGATGCTGTATATCAGACTTTGGTTGCCGTTCACGATAAGCGTATCGGGCATATTTACCATTATCTTCATGCCTTTTTCTTGCATCTGTAGGGCGGTGGCTTTCACTATGCTGGCCACGGTTTGTGCTATATCTACTTGGGTAAAATCCATTAGCTGTGCCCCGTCGTCTATCTTGTTTAGGGTAGATATGTCTTGTAGCAGTGACGTGAGCCGTTGGCTTTGGGCGTAGCATCGCTCAAGAAACTGTTTACGCGTGTTGTCATCTACATTGGGGTTTTCTATAATGGTTTCCAGATACCCCTGTATGCTGGCCACGGGAGTCTTTAGTTCGTGGGCTATGTTTTGGGTGAGCTGGCGTTTCAGTATGTCTTGTTCACAGCGTGTTTGTTGTAGTTGTTTGTATATCTTGATTATTTTCTCGGCTATTTCGCCCAGTTCATCGTTGGGAAAATTGATGAGCTCTTCACTATCGAGCGATTCGTTGTGACCAGCCCTTGACGCAAAGGCGCGCAACTTAGCTATATTCTTGCCCAGTCTGTGAGTGAAGTGGTAGAGTATGGCTATCAGAATAACTATGGCTGTGAGGGCGAACCATAGGTAGCGCTGGTCGGCCTGCAGTGATTTTGCCAGGTTGTGGGTGTAGGGTAGGGCACTTCGTATTATCACGCTGTCAGCAGGATAGTAAGAAGCGGTGTAGAAGAAGAAACCTTTCATAGTGTTGCTGTTGCGCTCTACAGTAGCACCTGTGCCGTGTGCCAAAGCCTGTTTCACTTCGGGGCGCGAAGCGTGGTTGCCAAAGTGGTTGTAGCGTTTAGACCAGTTATCGTAGAATACTTTGCCCGAAGGACGGATAAGGGTAACGCGTAGCCCTGGAGTATGGTGGCGGTTTACATAATCGCTGTATTGGTCCTCAGATACTATGATGCCGTGGTGTATCTCGTCTGCCATACGGTCGTTAAAGTCCTGCAACCTTATGCCGAGGGCGTCAATCTTGAACTGTTTCTCTCTTGCCTGCTGGTATATAATGAAGGTGCTGGCGAAGACAAGAAATACAGTGATTACGCCGAAAAAAAGTTTCTGTCCTACCGTGGGTCTCTTCATAAAAGCTGGTTCTATATTAGGTATCTTATTCTTCAAAGAAATATCCGTACCCCAGACGGGTCACAATGTGTGGTGCATAGTCTTTTATCTTTTTCCGCATGCGGGTGATGTTTACGTCAACCGTGCGGTCAAGTACCAGTACATCTTTTGGCCAAATACGATTGATGAGTTCTTGTCGCGAAAATACGTGTCCCCGTTCGCGCAGCAGTAGAGCCAGTAGTTCGAATTCAGTCTTACTAAAGGGAACGTCCTCGCCATCTATAGCTACAGTCTTTTTGTCCAGGTTCAGTTCCAGCCCTTGATATTTCAGTATCTTTTTGCCTGTGTTGTTGCTGGCCGAGCGGCGCAACACGGCTTTTACGCGTGCCAGTACTTCGCGTACAGAGAAAGGTTTGGCTATATAGTCATCGGCGCCTAAGTTAAGGCCGTTGACTTTGTCGTTCTCTGTGGTCTTTGCGGTGAGGAAAATGATAGGAATCTTGGCAGTATCAGGATTCTCTTTTAGAATTCGTGCCATAGTGAAGCCGTCCATACCACCCATCATTACATCGAGCAGCAACAGGTCTATGTGCGATAGGTCTTTCTCCAGAGCTTCTTCGGCCGAGTGTGTTGTGGCTACCTGATAGCCGTCGGTCTCGAGATTGAACTTCAGAATGTCACATAGGTCGAACTCATCGTCGACTACCATTATTCGGGCTTTTTTCTCTTCCATATTCTTTGTCTGTCATTGTGGTAGATTTCGCTTTGGCGTCGTCTCCACTTTGTTGGTATGATGCAAAATTATGAATTTTTCGGTTCATATCCAGCTCTTTTCCGTTACAATTTTGTGACAAATTTAGGTGGCTGTATTCATGTAATATGTGTTGTGGTATGTTTTGAACTGCGCCACTCTATCATATACCACAATCCCTGCACTTATATCTTTACATTCCTTGACGGCCTTGCGCGGTTGGAAATCATGACCCGACCCGAAGTGGAGAGCGACAACGAAAGCCAATTCCATGCCGGCTTTATCTCTCTCTTTCAGTAGGTAGCAAGGCTGCGATTGACAATCTGACCGCTCAGCTCAGTGTCGATGGTTATGATACGCTCAGCGGTTTACGAAAGTTACACTTATAAATTGTAAGCGTTAAATATTCTTAATGAAAAGGCAAAGATAAAGGCGGTTTTTGCAAGCAAAAGGGTCGTCGGTGAAATCGACGCGATTCTCGTGATG
>CAVHVH010000178.1:0-4052 GCA_963639385.1 Oscillospiraceae bacterium | reverse complement strand
GAATCAGACACCAAGACAACCACTTGAGAGCCATCTGTTAGCTTTGGACCAAGACACATTCCTTCATAATTAGCAATACTACGCCTAAAGAGCCCTATTGACGTTTTCCATTCTGCCACTAAGTTCTTATCCATAACGGCAGTTGTATCGGACGTAATATCGTCATTCATAGATATAGGCGCAACAGGCCATGCCTGAAATACCTTGCAGTTAACAAATCCACCAGCTATCAATGGGGGAACAAAGAACTCACGTTCCAACACTAGCAACGAACCATCGTCAAGAGGGGTTATCTCTGATACTCCCATAGCATTGTACTTAGGCGTACCAGTGGCAATAGGTTTATCCATCTTGTAAACATACTGAGCCACCATTCTCAAGCTATCATCGAAAGACTGGAACCGCAAGCGGTTTTCTATTGTATTTCCCGAACCTGCCCTACCGCCATCACCATCAAGCGGACTTTCATTGCATGTCCACAGTCTATGGGTTACCGCAGAATAGCCAAGAGATTCAAGTCCCAAGTTAGAGGCGGCTTTCTTATAGATTGATGGCAAATCAGCTTCACGTCCTGTAGGAACGGCATCGAGGGTATATTCCAAGATTTTTCCATCACCTTCTCCACTTATCAACACTTTGTTCGAATCCTTGATATAGGCAATTCCCTCACCATCTCTATTGGGTAATCCGGAAGATCTAAAACCAAGGTTACTTACCTGCACTATCTTTCCGTTTAAGCTGTCTATATCTATGGTAAACAAATGAAAACCGTCCGTTTCTGACTTATCATCGACAACTATATACTGATTGTTACCCAAATATGCTATTCCGCTATAATTGCCAGCCTTGACCGAAGAAGGGAACGATGACTGTGGATTATTTCTGACCAATCTTACAGTATCCCTTTCTACAGAATAAACACTGTAATTGACACTTAATACCGCCACGAGAAAAAATACAATTCTAAAGATATGCATAGGTAAGAACATACTTGTCGTTTAACCGGTAATAAACACGCTGCTTTTTTTTTTTTTTTAAATCGGCAACGTCTATCACCCCCTCTTCTAACAGTACAAATGGAGAAACTTTCATATCAAAATAATCCAGTTTTTCTTCAGCAAACAACTTATAGATAGTTTCCTTTGCACTCCAATGGATAAGTTTAGAATACAAATCTGATGCTTCTTCATCGGGTGCTATAAATTTATGAGCCACACGCTCTACCCTATTACTGCAATACTCTATATCCACAGCCACATCACTATGTGTTGACAATAATAAAGCAGCATAACCCCGAGTATGACTTACACTAACATGATAACCTTCAACCAATGGTCGCGACAGTTTGTCATGGCTTATCCGCAACCTAGCATTGTCTGTCATTGCAAATAACAACGCATAGACAGCCATCACTTCTTTACGCCTTGATTCAGAACGATATTGTTCTACATATTCTAATACCGATTCCAAGCGCCCGTCGGCCTCTAAAATTCCGTTTATGCATTCTTCGATCTTCCACAATCCAAGACGACACCCAGGCGATATATCTTCAATACTCAGAAGGGGCATGGACTATTGAATGTTATCGTGTACTATAACCTTTACCTTACTTATCCTACGACCTTCCAAGGCCATAACCTCAAAGGTAAAGTTCTTATAATCTATCCGTTCATGCAAACTCAGAAAATCACCCTTGATTTCAAGAAGCATTCCTGCCAAGGTGTCTGCATCACCGTCAACATCACTAAATACGTCATCACCAACCGCCAATATACGGTTCAAGTCGCTCAGCAATGTCTTTCCCTCGAAAAGATAAGTATTGTAATTTATCTTAGAATACAACTTCTCATCATCATCGTATTCGTCATTAATCTCACCCACTATCTCTTCAAGAATATCCTCCAATGTAACCAGGCCACAAGTTCCTCCAAACTCGTCTACAACTATAGCCATATGGATTTTATTCTCTTGAAATTCGTGCAACAAATCATCTATTTTCTTTGTTTCAGGTACAAAATAGGCCGAACGTATAAGACTTTGCCATCTAAAATTAGATGGTTTAGAAACATGGGGCAGCAAATCCTTTATATACAATACGCCTCGAATATTATCATCATTGTCTTGATAGACTGGAATACGACTATAATTATTTTCCAGGATACACGACAATACATCATTAAACGAGCTGCGGATATCAATATCTACTACATCCTGTCTGCTGGTCATTATTTCCTTGGCGGTTTCGTCACCAAACCTAATGATGCCTTGCAAGATACTTTTTTCGTCTTTAATCTCGTTTTTATCTGTCAGTTCCAAAGCCTGCTCCAATTCGTCCATGCTTAGGTGCTGTGCCTCCTTATGCACCACTTTTTCCAAGAAAATACCACTTTTTATAAGTATTGTTTCAAGTGGCCAAAAAAGACGGCGCATAAACATTATTCCACCTACGGCCTTATAACAATAGGCCAACGGATTCTGTCGTCCATATACCTTGGGAATAATCTCACCGAAAAGAAGCAAAAGAAATGTAAGTATTACGGTAAGGCTTACAAACTGCAGCCAATATGCCTTTGGACCAAAATGTATCAATTGTGCAAAAGCATAATTACATAGCATAATAATTGTTACATTGACAAAATTATTACCTATGAGGATGGTTGCCAACGTACGCTCATTGTCGCTGCGCAACATCTTTATATAAGAATCTTTTTTATTTTTTGACTGTTCCAGTTCGGCCACTTCGGTAGGTGACAAACTAAAAAACGCTATTTCAGAAGCACTGGCAAAACCTGACACAAATAAGAGCAGAATCACCATCACAAGAGCGAATATCACACCCAATGTTGGTTTATTCAGACATACATCGCTCAAAGCTTCGGTTAAAAAAGTTATATCCAAAGTATTATCTTATTAAGGGTGGAAAGAAATACCACCATTTAGTTGATACCTTATTGAGGAACAGCATATTATAGAGCCTCCTTAAAATGGAGGCTCATCGTTATCTGTAACTGTAGAAGTCTGTTCTGGCACAACTGGTTTTGCATTTTCAGAAGCCTCTCCTGGCCGCGAAGCAGCCTTTGGAGTAAGCATTTCCATATTTTCTACCAAGATTTCCGTAACATACCGCCGGTTTCCTTGCCTGTCATCATACGAACGGTATCTTATTCGGCCTTCCACATAAAGCTTATCTCCCTTTTTAACATACTTCTCCACAATTTTGGCCAAGTTACGATAGAAAACCAAATTATGCCAATCTGTATGATCGGGAACTTGGGTACCATTCTGCAACGTATAACCACGTTCGGTAGTGGCAAGAGCCACTTGGGCTACGGCTTGGTCTGCCTCATAATATCTTACATCAGGTGCCTTTCCTACATTGCCTATCAACATTACTTTATTCATGACTCGCGCTCCTCCTTCCAGCGTCCTAAATAACTAAAACTAAAATTTTTACCTTTAGCCGAGGGGAACTGACTACGCGAATCTACGCGTTGACGCAGATATTCTACCATTCGGTTGTAGCAGTCCATACCCGAAACAGCCTTACACCTAACTTCAAAATGAGTATCTCTATATTCGTGCTTCCCTGTACTAGGAACCATAACCACGCGCTTAAAATCCAGTCTACCCTCGTACCAACCTTCACAAACTTCTGTAAGACGCGTTGTAACAGTGGCCATCAAATCACGCCGTTCACTTGCAGTTGGCATTGCCGGACGAACAGCTTTCTTTTGTTTAAAATCTTCCATCGTCTGAGCTGTAGTCTTAATCATAATGAAATATACACGTGGACGGAGTTTATATCTTTTGGGGAAGAACATATCATTTGCAGCAAATTCACGTATATCCTTCTCTAAAGTTGGTGTCATCTCAATTTCCGGAATAGAGCGAAGAAATCCCAATGCTTCTTCTACATTATGAACAAGTATTTCCTTATCGAAATATCTAATATATAAATTCATTTAAACTGATGTTTCTCTAAAAAATAAAGGAAAAGAAAGAGCGGCAAACGAGACTCGAACTCGCGACCCCGACCTTGGCAAGGTCGTGCT
>CAVHVH010000177.1:0-4217 GCA_963639385.1 Oscillospiraceae bacterium | reverse complement strand
TCCCAGGATATGAATATGTAAGAGGATTACAAGAAAGTATCTCTGTAGATGCAGCGTAGCTTTTCTGATGGCATAGTTCCTCAAAACTTTTAAAATCTGCAGTGTGTTATAGTTGCTTCCCATTTTATATTTACTTATGGGGGGATTTACCTAAAAAAATGAAGAAACCTTCTACATTTAAAGCCATTGAAGTTTAATTTAAAACTCTCTTAAACGTTTTTTTTACACCTATAAATAAAATATTCCGTCTAAAGGCGTAATCCTTTCAGAAATTATTTGTATTTTTGCCTTGTTGTCGTGTTGATTGTTTTCGTCTTTGGATAAACGGCATTAAGTTAATTTAATGTGGATAATAGCGACTGTAGGTAGACACGGCTAGATGTTATGCGGCATAATATGTATGTCGATAAAGTTACACAATAGAATAAAAGAATAGAAACGAAAGCATGTATATGAATAGTATGTTTTCACAGAATGTATCAGATTTGTTGGTTTTTGCCCGTGCTGAAGCAGGCAGACTTT
Organism: Oscillospiraceae bacterium; assembly: GCA_963639385.1. Classification (GTDB taxonomy): domain Bacteria; phylum Bacteroidota; class Bacteroidia; order Bacteroidales; family Bacteroidaceae; genus Prevotella. The sequence goes on along the minus strand of CAVHVH010000177.1, from coordinate 3,695 downwards.
CCAGTTCGGTAATAAGTCCTGAGCATATCTTGTTAGGGGTATTGCATGGTAATAGTGATGTTATGGCAGGCTTCTTGCATCATTGTGATATAGATAGTACTTCGTTGAAAGATGCCGTAGAACGCAGTATTATCGCAGAATATCATGAAGAAAAGGCCTCTGAACACGAGGTGGCTCTTGATGAAAAAGCTGGCAATATTCTACGGCTTGCCGTGCTCGAAGCACGCCTACAACACCAACAGATAGTTGATGTCCACCATATTTTTCTTGCCATTCTTCATGATCAAGCTCAGACTATGGCAAAAGAGATATTAAATAAGAATAATATCAATTACGAAAATATGCAGAAATATTTGGCCCAAAAGACCAATAGTACTACTAAAGATGGCCTTTTTATGTCTGATGACGATAGTGAAACGCCCGAATACGATGGTACTTCTGGTAAAGACCCAGTTTCGGCTTCGCATGAAAATGGTAATGCTGACGGCACACCTATCATAGACAATTTCTCAGTAGATTTAACCCGTGCAGCAGCCGACGGAAAGCTTGATCCGGTAGTAGGAAGAGATGCTCAGATTTTGCGCGTTACCGAGATATTGTGCCGTCGGAAGAAGAATAACCCTATATTGATAGGAGAACCTGGCGTAGGTAAGAGTGCCATTGTAGAGGGGCTGGCACAGATGATAGTTGAACAGAAGACATCACCGATATTGTTTAATAAGCGACTTATTAGTCTAGACCTTACGGCCATGGTGGCCGGAACCAAATACAGAGGTCAGTTTGAAGAACGCATACGCGCATTGCTGAAAGAACTGGAAAACAATCCGGATATAATAGTGTTTATAGACGAAATTCATACTATGATAGGCGCTGGCAGTACTCCAGGTAGTATGGATGCTGCCAATATAATGAAACCAGCGTTGGCACGGGGAATAATACAATGTATAGGTGCTACCACATTTGATGAGTACCGCAATTCAATAGAAAAAGACGGAGCGTTGGAACGCAGGTTTCAAAAGGTATTGGTAGAGCCCACATCGGCGACCGATACCATACATATATTGCAGAATATCAAAATGCGATACGAAGAACACCATCATGTAACCTATACAGATGAGGCTTTGGAGGCATGTGTACATCTTACCGACAGGTATGTAAGCGATCGATGTTTTCCAGATAAGGCAATAGATGTGCTTGATGAAGTAGGTGCACACATCCATCTGCAGCACGCTACAGTTCCCATGGAAATTAGGGATACCCAGAAAGAACTACGTGAGGTCAAGGAGAAAAAGCAGATGGCTGTGAAAAAGCAGAACTTTGAATTGGCTGCAAGTTATCGTGACCAACAGACTGTGCTGGAAAATCAGTTGAAAGAGATGCGTAACCAGTGGGTTAATGGTGAAAGCGTGCAAAGAGAAACCGTAACGGCAGAAGACGTGGCAGATACAATAGCCACCATGACGGGTATACCTGTGCAGCGGATATCAGAAGACGAGACGTTGCAGTTGAAAAGTCTTGCCACCGAACTTAAGCGAATGGTGATAGGTCAAGATGAGGCTGTAGACAAAGTGGCCAAGGCCATAATGCGCAATAGAGTAGGGTTGAAGGCACCCAACCACCCAGTAGGTGTATTTATGTTTCTAGGACCAACAGGTGTGGGAAAGACCCATTTGGCAAAAGGTATTGCCGAACATCTATTCGGGTCGGCTCAGAGTCTGGTACGTATAGATATGAGTGAATATTCTGAGGGATTTACTACATCAAGACTGGTTGGAGCTCCTCCTGGATATGTAGGATATAACGAGGGAGGACAACTATCAGAGAAAGTGCGCCGCCATCCCTATTCGGTAGTGTTGCTGGATGAGATAGAGAAAGCCCATTCCAACGTGTTCAATATGTTGCTGCAGGTACTTGACGAAGGTAGGCTTACCGATGGTAACGGGAGACTTGTTGATTTTCGCAATACCATAATTATAATGACATCAAACTCAGGTACGCGCCAACTGAAGGATTTTGCCCATGGTATTGGTTTTTCCAACCGCGGTGCTCTTGGTACAAATCTTGACGATAAAGATAGGCAATATGCACGCGATATAATCATGAAGAGTTTGAGCAAGCAGTTCGCACCTGAATTTCTGAACCGTTTGGACGATATCGTAACCTTTGACCAGTTGAGTATTGAAACTATCAAGAAGATTGTGGATATTGAATTGGACGAATTGTCGGCACGTGTTAAGACAATGGGATATGAAATAAGTATTACAGACGAAGCTAAGACTTTTGTAGCAACTAAAGGGTATGATGTGCAATTCGGCGCCCGTCCATTAAGACGCGCCATACAGACATATATAGAAGACAAATTGTCTGAGTTGCTGGTTTCCGGACAACTGAAGCCTGGGCAGACCATAAAAGTAGATATTGTCAAAGGAAAAGACGAACTGGCGTTTTCGTTTTTAGATTTGCAGAACAATCTTGAAAATGATACACAATTATAACAAGAAGGGCGACTATGCGCAATATGTAGTCCAGAGCGAAGATACTTTGTTGGCTTGGTTGTTGGCCAATTTGAAGGAAAGTCGTACGAAGGTAAAGGCAACGCTTGCTGGGCGTGGTGTTAAAGTCAACGGCAAGTTGGTTACACAGTTCGATTTTCCCCTATATAGCGGTGATAGAATTTCGGTTAGTCGTTCTAAGAAGAATGACCAGTTCAAGAGCCGTTTTCTCAAGATAGTATATGAGGATAAGTATATTGTAGTGATAGAGAAAAATATAGGTATACTGAGTATGGCGGCCGGACATTCTTCGCTTAATATCAAAAGTATATTGGATGATTATTTCCATCGTACCCGGCAGCGTTGTACCGCACACGTGGTGCATCGCTTGGACCGTGATACGTCAGGACTAATGATATATGCCAAAGATATTCAGACAGAACAGGAGCTGGAGCACGCTTGGCATGATATTGTATATGATAGGCGATATGTTGCAGTGGTCTCTGGCGAGATGGAAGACGATGAGGGAACAATAGCTAATTGGCTGAAAGATAACAAGAATTATGTAACTTATTCGTCGCCAGTAGATAACGGCGGAAAGTATGCCGTTACCCATTTTCATGTGCTTGACCGTTCAGTAGATCACTCTTTGGTAGAGTACCGGTTGGAAACAGGGCGTAAGAATCAGATTCGTGTCCATTCTGCCGATATGGGGCATCCTGTATGTGGTGATGTAAAATATGGTAATGGAGACGACCCCGTAGGGCGTTTGTGTTTGCATGCCTATGTATTGTGTTTCTATCATCCAGTAACCCATGAGCGGATGGAGTTTGAAACTATGATCCCATCCCTATTCAAGAAACTTTTTAAATAAAGGTGGCTATAGAGATAATTTTGCCGCATTTCTAAACCTCTATTAATAGAATATATTATATTATATGGATTTTGCATATTTTATCTTTGTCCTTGTCGCCATTGTTGTAGGCGTAATGGTAGTGAAGAAAATTACAGGGTGTCTTATCAAGGCTATTATACTCGCAGTCTTAGTGGCAGCTTTGGCCTATATCTATTTCTCCTACTTTAGAGTGTAGGAGTTGTGTTAGAAAAAACTCTTGATGTATTATAGCCTTCTGATCATAGAGTTCGGGAATTAAGAAAGGGGAGAATGATTGATGTCATTCTCCCCTTTCTTAATGATATTGT
>CAVHVH010000176.1:0-4239 GCA_963639385.1 Oscillospiraceae bacterium | reverse complement strand
CCTATCAGTCACAAACATTGAAATATCAAAACGTTTTTAAATGAAAGAGCCGTGGAGGATCTACTAAAAAACTCCACTTTTTACTTTGCATTAGTTTTGGTTTTAAGTAACTTTGCAGTCAGTAATTCAAGACAACAAGAATGAAACTCTCAGAACTAAAGACAGGCGACAAAGGTGTCATAGTAAAAGTTATGGGACACGGCGGATTCCGCAAGCGCATCGTAGAAATGGGCTTTATTAAAGGCAAGAAAGTAGAAGTGCTACTCAACGCCCCCCTACAAGACCCTGTAAAATATCGCATTATGGGATACGAGGTATCTCTGCGCCATAGCGAGGCCGATTTGATAGAGGTTGTCTCTGCCGGAGAAGTTTCCCAAATGCATACCGATACCAAGCCTGAAGCTATATCCACTGAAAACACCGTCTATACAGACACTAATGATGCAGCCGACCAGCAGATGGAAGATGCTGCCAACCGTAAACGCCATGTCATCAATGTAGCTTTGGTAGGCAACCCCAACTGTGGCAAGACCTCGCTCTTCAATTTCGTATCAGGAGCCCACGAGCGCGTAGGCAACTATAGCGGCGTAACCGTAGATGCCAAAGAGGGCGAGGCCGAATACGAAGGATACACCTTCCACATAGTCGACTTGCCGGGCACCTACTCTCTGTCAGCCTATTCACCAGAAGAGCTCTATGTACGCCGACAGATTATAGACAAGACGCCAGACATTATCATCAACGTGATAGATAGCAGTAACCTTGAGCGCAACCTATATCTTACCACCCAGCTGATAGATATGCACGTGCGCATGGTATGTGCTTTGAACATGTTTGATGAAAGTGAACAACGCGGCGACCAGGTAGACACAGACCGCATGAGCCAGCTCTTTGGTGTACCGATGATTCCCACCGTATTCACCACAGGTCGTGGCGTAAAAGAACTTTTCCATACCATTATAAGTATATACGAGGGCAACGAGGGCGATGACCTGCACTACCGACATGTACACATAAACCACGGCCATGAGATAGAACACGGCATCGAAGAGATACAGGAACACCTTAAAAAGTCTGGCGGTCTACGAGACCGCTACTCTACCCGATACCTGGCCATTAAACTATTGGAAAACGACAAAGATGCCGAACGCTACATACGCACTCTGCCCGACGCCGAAGAGATACTACGCCATCGCGACGAGGCAGCACGGCGTGTAAAAGAAGAAACCGGAGACGATAGTGAGACCGCCATTATGGATGCCAAATATGGATTCATCAACGGAGCTCTACAAGAGGCCGAATACGCCACCGGACACAAAAAAGACACCTATCAGATAACCCATCTCATAGACCGTGTTATCACCAATCGCTACGTCGGCTTTCCACTTTTCATATTATTGCTGTTTATTATGTTCTCGGCCACATTCCTGTTAGGACAGATACCTATGGACTGGATAGAGAGTGGCGTGGCATGGCTTGGCAATGCTATAGGAACATACATGCCCGAAGGTCCGCTGAGAGATATGATAACCGACGGCATTATAGGCGGTGTAGGAGCCGTCATTGTATTTCTGCCCCAGATACTCATCCTTTATTTCTTCATCTCCTATATGGAGGACTGCGGATATATGTCGCGCGCAGCTTTTATTATGGACAGACTAATGCACAAGATGGGACTTCATGGAAAATCTTTTATTCCTCTTATCATGGGCTTTGGCTGCAACGTTCCGGCTGTAATGGCCACCCGTACCATTGAGAGTCGCCGCAGCCGGCTCGTCACCATGCTCATTCTGCCTATGATGAGTTGTTCGGCTCGACTACCTATCTATATCATGATTACCGGCATCTTCTTCGCAGCACGCTGGCAACCGCTTATTATGCTCTCGCTCTATCTCACAGGCATATTCATGGCTATACTGCTGAGCCGACTCTTCACCCGGCATATTGTCAAGGGCGAAGACACCCCATTTGTAATGGAGTTGCCGCCATATCGCTTCCCTACTTGGAAAGCTATAGGTCGCCATACGTGGGAAAAAGGCAAGCAGTATCTGCGCAAGATGGGCGGAATAATCATGGTAGCCTCTATCATTGTATGGGCTTTGGGATATTTTCCCCACAATGACGCACTTACACCTCAACAACAACAAGAACAGAGCTATATAGGGCACATAGGCAAAGCCATAGAACCCGTATTTCGTGCCCAAGGCTTCAACTGGAAACTTGATGTAGGTCTTGTTTCGGGCGTAGGTGCCAAAGAGATTGTGGCCTCAACCATAGGCGTACTCTACGCCAATAGCGACGAAGCTTCCGAGGCCGACAACGCTGGAAGATACCAGTTGCTGCACCGCATGATGAGTGCCGAGGGAATCACTCCGCTCACTGCCTACTGTTTCTTGCTCTTCGTGCTACTTTATTTCCCCTGTATGGCAACTATAGCCGCCATCAAGTCTGAAACAGGCTCATGGCGATGGGCTCTCTTTGCCGCCGGATACACTACCCTGTTAGCTTGGGTGGTTTCGGCCTTGGTGTACCAAATAGGTTCAATATTCGTCTAAATCACAATAATAATACCTACAATGAAATCGCTTACCGAATTATACAAAATTGGCAAAGGTCCCTCATCAAGCCATACTATGGGGCCGCAGAAAGCCGCCAAAATTTATGCCGAACGTCACCCCGAAGCCCAATCGTTCAGCGTAACTCTCTACGGTAGCCTTGCCGCTACCGGCAAAGGACACATGACCGATGTGGCAATCCTTGAAGTACTCTCCCCAATAGCACCAGTAGACATACATTGGGAGCCACAAACATTTCTTCCTTTTCATCCTAACGGCATGAAATTCAGCGCTGATAGTACTGACGAATGGGTAGTGTATAGCGTAGGCGGAGGAGCTCTCTCTGAAGGTAAAGCCGATGACTTATTTGACACTAAAGAGGTTTATGCCATGAACTCGCTCAGCGAGATTCTTGACTGGTGTGACCATAACGGCCGCTCATTTTGGGAATATGTAGAACTATGTGAAGGTAAGGAGATATGGGCATATCTGCAAACTGTATGGGAAACTATGCAAGACTGCGTAGAACGGGGACTTAACCACGAGGGCGTTCTTCCAGGTCCTCTTAATTTGGCCCGTAAAGCCCCTACTTACTATGTTAAAGCCACCGGCTACAAGCAATCGCTCCAATCACGCGGACTGGTTTACGCCTACGCCCTTGCCGCCAGCGAAGAGAACGCCTCGGGAGGTACCATAGTCACGGCACCCACTTGTGGAGCCTGTGGTGTAGTACCCGCCGTACTCTACCATCTATCACATGGTCACCAGTTCCGAGACATCCGCATTCTCCACGCCCTTGCCACAGCCGGACTGATAGGTAACATCGTCAAACAAAACGCCTCTATATCAGGTGCCGACGTTGGATGCCAAGGCGAAGTGGGCGTGGCTTGTGCCATGGCCAGTGCGGCTGCCTGCCAACTCTTTGGGGGCAGTCCTTCCCAAATAGAATATGCTGCCGAAATGGGATTGGAGCATCACCTTGGTATGACTTGTGACCCCGTATGTGGCCTCGTACAGATACCCTGTATAGAGCGCAACGCCTTTGCCGCTGCTCGCTCACTCGATGCTAACCTCTATTCGGCATTCTCAGACGGCAAGCACCGCGTAAGTTTCGATCGCGTAGTACAAGTAATGAAGCAAACCGGTCACGACCTTCCCTCGCTCTACAAAGAAACCAGCACCGGCGGACTGGCCAAAACATTCAAGAACATCAAGTAAACCATGCAGTATATTGCCACCTACTTAATCCTCGCCCTATGCGTTGTATTCGTGGCATATAGGATATACAGAACATTAAAATGCAAAAAGACTGGATGCGAAGGTTGCGCTTTTCATGCAAAATGCAACTTCAAGTCAAAAAAACATGGCTGAAAATTTGTACGGTACAATTATTTGCACTACCTTTGCACACGCAAATAAGCATAGGGTACCTTGGCCGATCGGTTAGGTAACGGTCTGCAAAACCGTGTAGAGCAGTTCGACTCTGCTAGGTACCTCATTGAAAAATGGGCATAAATAGTTCTTATTTATGCCCATTTACTTTATCCTCATACCAATCTCTCTTAGCTCCACAGTACATATTATATATAAAAAAAAGCCGAAACCTAAGTTTCAGCTCCTCTGTTGGGATACCCGGATTCGAACCAGGAAAGGCAGGACCAGAATCTGCAGTGTTACCATTACA
>CAVHVH010000175.1:0-4309 GCA_963639385.1 Oscillospiraceae bacterium | reverse complement strand
ACCTGCGACCACCTGGTCCCAAACCAGGAGCGCTACCGGACTGCGCTACACCCCGAGAAGTGTTACTTCTTGTTTTTGCGAATGCAAAGGTATATATTATTTTTCTAATATTCTCATAATTATCAATATTTTTCAAAACAAAATGTGCCGTTGGGCCGAATTCTTCATTAATGGATACGTGTTCGGGGTTAGGAAGAAGTGTCGCAATTGTCAGTTTTTGTGACATTTTGTCAGCTTATTTGGGTGGGGAATGCTTTTTGCCACTTAGTATATGAACAATAAAAATAAATAGACAAATATAATAGGAGGAAAATATTATGATGTATCCAACTCGAAACAACTGGTTAGACTCTGCTTTTGATGAGTTTTTTGACAAAGATCGTATGATGCGGACCAATTCTACTGCACCCGCTGTGAATGTCAAGGTTAATGCTACCGAATATATAATGGAGATAGCTGCACCAGGAATTAAGAAAGAATTTTGTAGGGTAGGTATAGACAAAGATGGCAATTTGTCTGTAAATATCGAAAACAAGATGGAGCACAAGCAGGCTGAACGCAATGAACATTATCTGCGTCGCGAGTTTTCTTATGGCAATTACGAACAAGCGTATATTCTGCCAGAAGATGTTGATCGTGAAAATATTTCGGCAAAGGTAGAATATGGTATTCTGACAATTGTTCTTCCGAAGCTTACAAAAGAAGAAACTAAGGTAGAACGCCAGATACAGATAGGATAATTTGAAAAGGATGGTATTTGAATGACCACCCTTAATTTATATGAGGCAAGGAATGGAACTATTTTCCAGTAATCCTTGCCTTTGTTGTTTATTAGGAAATGTCCCACATTGTATTCAGTATATATATGGCTGAAGGTGAACGGAATACTTTGTCTCTGAAAGTGATGATTCTATCTTTAGAAAGACCATCTTCATAAGAATTTACTAAGAAGTCGGCTTCTAATAGTATCCTGTGGTCGGCATCGGTTACATTGTTATAAGTGTGATGGTGGGCTATAAGCCAGCATATCCGTTCGGTTTGGGATGGGGTAATCCCTCCAACTTCGGCCAATAGCTTTCGAGCTTCGCCGGGACCTAATTTTTCTTGTGCCTTTCCGTTGCAATTGCCATATTTCTCTTCTGCGCAGTGTATGCCAATATCATGGAGGATGGCGGCGGCTTCAAGTATAAAGAGGTCTTCGCTTTCTATTTTTTCGATAGTTCCAATGGTTGCAGCAAAATTATGTACCTTTACAAAGTGTTGTATTCGCGGAACGTCTCCATGATCATATTTTATCATGGCTTCCATTAATTGGGCGAGTTTTGTGTTCATACCTTTTGATTAAAATAAGTAAACACCAAAATACCAATTGGTTTTGGTATTTTGGTGCGACTATGTGTATTGTAATAATTACTATTTGGCCGGTTGATGCTGTGGGCGTAAAAGGTCGTTTACAGTCTTTACAGGATTGAAAGTATCCAAGGGAACTTCTACAAAGATGGTATTCCAATTGCTCATGGCTCCATTCCAAAGTCCTGGTAGTTCAAGTGCTTTCAGTTCGCGACCATTCTTGCTTTTATTGCTGATAAAGCCTGTATTGGGGTCAACGTATGCAGGTAGATCAAAGTGCTCTCCCTTATAGTTGCGTACCGCACAAACCAAATCAACGGGATTGAAGTGGGTGCCGTCTGTAAACATTTTTACATATTCTGGATTAGACTTGTCTATTTGGCTTGATTCCAATATTTGTGGACTTACAGTTCCGTCAGGATTGTAAGCCAAGAACGGACCGCCGCCAGGTTCACCTACATTCTTTACTACTCCGCAGACACGCATTGGTCGATTGAGCTTGCTACGTAGGTAGCTTACCAAATCGGCATCTTCTAGTTCCTTGAGGTCTTTACGGCGGCAACAGAGAACTCGCTGCACAAAGTGAATGATATTCTCCAAATCTTCGTGGTTGTAATTACCAGTGTCAAGTAGGTTGAGATATTCAAATGCTTTTTCTTGGTTTTCTACCAGAACACCGGCCAATATCTTTTTATACAGAACGGTACTGTCTTTTATTCTGTCGGGAACCACATTATCAATATTTTTGATAAATATTACATCGGCATTGATGTCATTGAGATTCTCGATAAGGGCACCATGGCCACCCGGACGGAATAACGGTGTGCCGTTGTCATTCCTAAATGGAGTGTTATCTGGGTTGACAGCAATAGTATCGGTCGATGGCTTTTGGACAGAGAACGAAACATTGATTTTAATTCCGTATTTGGTCTCGTATTTTGCTTTACATTCTTCTACCTTAGATTGGAAAAGGTGAATATGTTCGTTGCTTACCGTAAAATGCACATTGGCTTCGTTGTTGCTGGCTGCATAGAGGGCAGCTTCTACAAGATGTTCTTCCATGGGAGTACGTGGAGCATCGTTGTAGTTATGGAATAAGAGAAGTCCCTTGGGTAGTTGGCCGTAGTTTAGACCTTTGCTCTCCAATAAGTTGCTAACTATTTCTTTGTATTCACCTTCGCTTTCCAGTCTCTCAATTGTTTTTGCATTGTTTTTCTCACATTGGACATTGAGGGTATTGTAGAAAGCAAAGTGGGTGAGTTCATCAAAGAAAGTATGTTCAAATTCAGTAGTAGGTTTATCGTTGCTGCCAGTAAGAAATGCAAACAGATCTTTGAACATACGGCTGGCTGCGCCTGATGCAGGAACAAACTTTACAATTTGTTTTCCGTGGGCTTTATATTCTTCCCACGCATCAACGGCACGTTGTCGGGCGGTATCATCGAGTGATAGGATTCCATTGCCTATTGAAGCTGCAGCTTCTAATTTCAGATAAGGAAAGCCTTTCTTAAATTGCAGTAATTGTGACATTACTTTTTCTTCGCTTATCCCTCGTTGGGATATTTGGTTAAGGTCTGATTGTGTAAGCATTGTCTATATCTTTTTAATATATCACAAATTTAGCTATTATAGTTGAGTGTCCCAAAGCTTTTGGAGTCTTTTTAGACTATGTTTCCTATAAATTCTTGGAGTAAGCAAGAATAGGCAGGCGCGAATGCCTTTTATCTTTTCTGCCTATTCGTTTTGAGATAGGAATGCCTCTGCTCTTTTAAGGTCGGCAGGGGTGTCTATGCCTACAGTTTCGATATTGGTGACTCCTACTTTAATTTTATAGCCGTTTTGTAGCCATCTTAGTTGTTCTAGGCTTTCGGCAATCTCAAGCGAAGATTGTGGCAATTGGGTAACTTGTGCTAGGATTTCTCTTCGATATGCATATATTCCAAGATGTTTTAAGAAAGGGTAGTGGCTTATCCATTCGTTTTTTTCTACACCACGAACGAAGGGGATGATGCTGCGTGAGAAATACATGGCGTATCCCTTATTGTCAACTACTATCTTGGGCGAGTTTGGATTCTCTACCTCTTCGATGGAGGCAAATGGTTTGCCCAAAGTGGCAATCTGGGCATCTTCATCGTCAAAGCATTTGCACAAAGCTTGTATTTGGCTACTTTGTATGAACGGCTCGTCGCCTTGAATATTGACTACAATGTCTGCATCGCTGTTTATCAGAGTTACAGCTTCTTGTATGCGGTCGGTTCCGGTTTTGTGGTCGTTGCGGGTCATGATAGCTTTGCCGCCAAATGCAATTACTGCATTATAGATGCGCACGTCATCAGTAGCTACATATGCTAGGGGAAGTACAGAAATAACCTGCTCGTACACTCTTTGAATAACGGTTTTCCCTCCAAGTATGGCTAAGGGTTTCCCTGGGAAACGGGTTGAAGCAAAACGGGCAGGAATAATAGCAATTAACTTTTTCATAATGAGTATTTTATGATTGCAAAGTTAGTGAAAATTAAGAATATATTTTGCCGTATCATCTAATTTTGCTAATTTTGGCAATAAATTCTTTCTATTTATGTGGAAAAAAATAGTTATAATATATATATTGTCTTTTATTCCTTTGCTCCTTCCAGCACAAAAAGTTTATTTAGGTTCGTGCAGTACGTCTGACGGGGGACAATATAAAGGAGAAATGGTAGGCGGAAAGCCTAATGGGAAAGGAACAACAGTATATGCCAATGGCGATGTCTATGAGGGAGAATATGTAAAAGGAAAGCGTTGTGGATATGGGGTATATACTTTTTCTGATGGCGAGAAATACGAAGGACAATGGTTTCAAAACCAGCAACACGGACGGGGCACATATTATTTCCTTACCAATAATAAATATGTAGGATTATGGTTTCGTGATGAGCAACAAGGCCATGGAATAATGTACTATTACAACGGCGACAAG
>CAVHVH010000174.1:0-4318 GCA_963639385.1 Oscillospiraceae bacterium | reverse complement strand
AAAACGTCATCTCGCAATGAATGTGTAAACTCAACGGTGGTAATTTTTAGAACCACCTACTACACATTTCTTCCGCTAAGCCTCACATACCTCAGCCCTGCACTCTTTTTGGCGTGCAGGGCTGGTGGTGTTTATTGCTTGCCTGTATAGGTACCCGTGAAGTCGAACACGTAGGTTGTGCCGGCTTTGCCGGAGAGGGTGACTGTGCCATTAGCGCTGACGGGGAGTGTGGTCTTCCGCCCGTCTACATATACCGTGGCCTCATCGAGATACTTGTAGTGTAGGGGGATAGTCTGTCCCTGGTTGTTGACGATGGTGATAAGGGTAGCCTTACCATTCTTCCACTGGGTGCTCACGGTGAAGTCTTTCACGGCTTTAAGTCCGCTTATGTGGCCGCCCTTCCATGCTGAGGGCAGGGCGGGGAGTATGCTGATAGTATCTGAATTGCTTTGCAGCAACATCTCGGCTATACCGGCGCAAGCACCGAAGTTACCATCTATCTGGAAGGGAGCGTGGGCATCGAAGAGGTTGTAGAACACACCAGCATTGCCCTTACTATGGGCAAGAGCGTTGGTGAGTATTGCATGAGCGTGGTCGCCATCAAGAGCGCGTGCCCAAAGGTTAATCTTCCACCCCATAGACCATCCGGTAGCACCGTCGCCGCGCAGTTTCAGCGAGTTGACAGCGGCATTGAAGAGGGCCGTTCCAGGGTGAACCTGCGAGAAGGGGTAGAGACACATTAGGTGCGATATATGGCGGTGTTCCTTGTGCTTGGTAGGAACAGAATCAGAATAGGCCGTGTATTTCCATTCGCGCAGAATGTTGCTCTGTGCAGCTATGCGGTCGGTACCCCAGTTGCCTGTGTAGGTCTCGGTGTGGAGACCGTTGTCGAGTTTAGAGAAACGGTAACGGAGGGTGGCAAGGTCAGCGGCCGACACGTTGGCATCGCCTCCGAGTACACTGATGGCGTTGAGCGTATTACTGAAGAGTTCGTATACCAGTTGCTGGGCATGGGCAACGCCGTTCTGCGAACCAGGCCCATGCTCGGGCGACCACTCGTTAGGAGCCTCGTAGGTGCCGTCAGAAGCCAGGATAAGGCGGTCCATCCAGAACTGTGAGGCTGAGAGCATGGCGGGGAACACTTTCTTGAGATATTCTTTGTCGAGCGTGTAGCGGTAGTGCTGCCATAGATGGGTGGCGTACCATGCGTTAGCGATAACGTAGTTGGTCTTGAACGAACTTACACCGCCGAAGATATTGTTCTCGGTATAGCAGGTCCATCCGCGCGACTGTCCCGACTGCAAGGCCCATTTCTTCCATTCTTTGTGGTTTTCGGCCTCGTTCCAGATATAATATAGGAAGGGCAAATGCATCTCGCTGAGATTGGTAGGCTCGGCCGGCCAGTAGTTCATTTGTACATTGATATTAGAGTGGATGTCTGAGTTCCAGGCAGCTTGGGTAATATTGTTCCAAATACCCTGCAGATTAGAGGGCAGTTCTACGCCGCGCGAAGAGGCTATCTCTAAGTAGCGGCCGTAGGCAAAGTAGAGTTGTTCGAGCATAAGAGCGTCGGCGCCTGTACCACGGTTATAGCTGTCTATAAGCTTATTGGTAGGCTGGTGGTTCTTGGCACCATCAAGTTGAAAGTCTACGCGGGCAAAGTATTTCTGATGGTCGGCCACATGCTCGGCGAGCAGTTCGTTCCATCCCTTGGCTGCGGCCTTGGCTATGCGGTTAGAGATGGTGTGCGACAGGTTGTCGGTATCAGAGATATAGGTGGGGGCATAGGCATCGTAGTCAGTGCCGCCAGCCAGGATAACCAGCACCTCGTTGGCCCCGCGCACTTCAATACCTTTATCGGTGGTGGTCATAGTGCCGCCGGTGGGTATCACTCTTATGCGTGCGTTGTAGCTTACAAGGTCGAGTTTGCCACTGAATGTGCCCTCACCGTTATGGTATGTGTGTACTGCGTTGAGAGCCTCTCCCGGCTCCATAGTGAAGCGCATGCTTATCTTACCTCTCTTGCTGGCCGTATAGTGGGCGGCTACTACCCGTGCGGGGTTAGAGGCTATATATTCGCGGGTAAAGGTAATGCCGCTCTTACTGGTGTACTGGGTCTTACAGATGGCCGTGGTAAGGTCGAGCTGGCGTACATAGTTCTTGGCGGCACGGGTAGAGGTGGTATCGAACAGATTGCTCAAGTCCTTACCAAAGACCGAACCAAAGTTCTCGTATCTGCCATATCCTTTGCCGTTTTTAGTTGACTGGGCTGCGGTGCCCGACCAAAGGGTTTTCTCGTTGAACTGTATCTCGTCTTTGTACATGCCACCGAAGAGGCAGGCGCCAAACTGACCGTCGCCAATGGGCAGTGCGTACTCCATCCAGTTAGAGTAACCCTGCCTACCGCTATAGAGCGGAGCGGTAGTGGCCGGCTCAGTGTACCACAGTGTGAGCGGATGTTGGGGCACATAGTTTTTTATGCCGGTACTCTTGTAATCGGCAATGTCAATATGGGCATCATCTTTGGCGGTTACCTTGCTGCGCGCACTGGCTATAGTGCAGACGAGTAGGAGGAGCAGGAAAGCTGAAATTCTTTTCATTGTAATAGTGATTAGATATTATTGTATAGTTATTGGGTAGTTCTATAAATTACTTCCCGTTTTGCGGTTAACTGCTATGTAGAATATTCATATAAATCAGGCACAGTTGCATAAGCTTTTCCATTTTCCTATTATTGTAAGTGCCCGTTGTTTCTTCTAATATCACACAAAATTAGATAATTTCCAATGATTACGTGCAGATTTAGAAACATTTCGCTCTAAATTATGGCGAATTGCATAATATTGTGACCCATAGGGTAGTAAGGACTATCATAGGGGTTAGATTACAGTCATCATACACTTTAGGTAGTTCTATAAATTACTAAGTAATGTTTGCCATTTTCTTCCTGCTAATATTCGGAACCAAACATAAACCAAAATTTCTTTTGTTTTTTGCAGTGTTTTTACTGCAAATTTTGTATGTTTGCATCCGTAAACATCTAAACCTCTAAATCAACTTGTGCAGAATGGTTGCACAAGTATTTTATAACTTTGCAAGCAGATTATTTAACCTCTAAAATCAAATAAATATGGAAGAAAATAAGCAGCAAGACTGTACGGAGAAATCTGTATCCTTAGGTGAAATGTGCTATAACTTTGAGACTTTTATAAGGAACTGCGACTTCACGTGTTTTAAAAATTTGACACCAATAGTTAATCAACTGAACCTCTTGGAAATTAAAAAGGGATATGAACTGGATGCGTTTGAAATGGGTGATGACTACGGGAGTAGATACCAGATTTACTGCTGTAAGGAAAACTCCACAGACCGATACGAACCAACGCAAAAGGAAATTGTACCTAAAGAAGGAGTTGATAAAATAACAGAAGAAGTTAAAAAAGACGTACATATTCCCTACAACGACTCACAATATATAGAAGGTAGGCTTTCGCGAAAAGAGGCACAAGACGTTCCATATGCTTTACCTTATTTCAAGGTTCCATTTACCCGAGAAGGCATCATGCAAGCATGGTTGTTGAATAGCATTCCTGATTTTATGCCAAAGACATGGCATGCCTGCTACGGCGCAAGAAATTACATCTACAATAAAGAAAGCGTGAAGAATATTTCGTATAGACGTATGAGTGTCCAAGAACAATTATTAGAACTCGATATTGACAGTTTGTTGCCTAATGTAGTTGTAGAAGCAGACAAGGCCGTTCTTAAAATGGTATATTGGAGCGATTGGGCAGGTTTAGTTCAAATGATTGTTGACGTAGCAAAAGATGGTTCTTCTGTTTGTTTCTCTGAACCAAACCGAGAAGTCCTCGTGGAATATCATTGTGGGATAAGATTCTAAACTTACACCGCCAATGCTTCCACCTATGAGCGAGAAGTCACCGCATTGCAAAAGCTTCCCGCTGTTCTCGTCTGCCACATACGCCTCATCATCACATATGATGAAGAACAGACTATCAAAGATAATTTTGGAGAAATCTGAGTCTTGCCCTATTGGAAATGGAGCTTAGAGGAAACGACAGAATGAATTGATCACAAATAACCAAAAAAGAGGGTATTTGTGGCGAGACAAGGCACGACAAACAATAAATAGATGTTAATTCTGCGAAAGAAAATTGCGGAAATCCGCAAAAATCTTTCGCAGAATAAAGAAAATCATTAATTTTGCAGCAGAAAACTGCGGAAATCCGCAAAAATCTGAACTGTATGATTATAAATAGAGCCAAACATCTAAAAGAGTTGGTCGACGCACGGCACA
>CAVHVH010000173.1:0-4412 GCA_963639385.1 Oscillospiraceae bacterium | reverse complement strand
CCTGTCGCCTACGTTAGACGAATGTTTTCCTTTAAATATGATTCTTATGGGTGTTGGCCTTGTTCTTTTGGTATCGATAGTCAATTACTTCATTATCCGCAATCGTATTAAACAGATATGGTTTGCCAAACGTTGTAAGGGTAGTTTTGTTTAGAACTACCCTGTAAGGATAAGCCATTTTTCTTTATTTTCTGTGAAATGTACGGTAAGGTATAAGTCAAAAAGTGAAATAATGAAATTGTATTGCAATTTTAACATGCTGTCTATGATTAATTTAGAAAAAAATATCTAAATTTGCACAAAAATATTAACAATAGTTACTACCTAAGGTAGTATTTTTAACTTAACTTTTATAAATAATATGTTGAGACGTTTAAGCCTTGCTATTTTAATGGTGTTGGTTTTTGCAACATCAGTTATGGCACAAATCACGACTTCAGGTATTAATGGTAAGGTTACCTCGCAGGGTGACGAGGTTATCGGTGCTTCAGTAATAGCTACGCACCAACCATCGGGTACTGTATATCGTGCTGTTACCAATGTTAATGGTAGATTTAACATTCCGGGTATGCGTCCGGGCGGACCTTATAAGGTAGAGATATCTTATATAGGTCATCAGACAAAGACTTTTGACAAGGTAAACCTTTTGTTGGGTGAATCTCAGAATTTCTCTTGCTCACTGGAAGAAGATGCCCAAATGCTCGATGAAGTGGTTGTTGCCGGAAAAGCTGGACTTAACGCTACTAAGACTGGTGCTGCTCAGAGTATTAGCGCTGCCCAAATTTCTAATATGCCTACTGTTACTCATAGCATTGCAGACATTGCGCGCCTCAATCCTCAGATTAGCAGTAACGAACAGTCTGGGTCAATGTCGTTTGCCGGAACCAATAACCGTTATAATGCCTTTCAGATAGATGGTGTTATGAATAACGATGCTTTCGGTCTTACTTATAACGGAAGCAATGGCGGTTTGGCCAGCACCCAACCCGTATCAATGGAAACCATAGAGCAAATTCAGATAAATATAGCTCCTTTTGATGTACGACAGAGCGGATTTACTGGTGGTGCCATCAATGCCATTACCAAGAGCGGTACCAATACCTTTCATGGTAGTGTTTATGGCTATGGAAACAACGAGAAACTTGTAGGTCGTCACTATCGTAACCACGATGGAACATATGCAGATCCCTATTCTAAAGAAAGCGAGTCTTTGTTCGGATTTACCTTGGGTGGCCCTATTATCAAAGATAAGTTGTTCTTCTTTGCCAACTATGAAAATAGTGATAAGTCATACCCTAACGATTATGGATTGGGTTCTACCGGTTCTAAAGTAGATGCAGATCTTGCAGTAAAGATACTTGACGCTATCAAGGATATGGCCAAGGATCAGGGATACGATTACAATGGAAACTACGCCAATCCCGATATGCGCACTTGGAGCAACAAAGCAAGTGCCAAGTTAGACTGGAATATCAACGACTTTAATAAATTCTCTGTACGCTGGAGCTATGTTAATGCCCGGTCTATGAAGGGTAGTGGCGGTATAGCCACACTTAACACTGGCGACCATCTATACGAGTACAAGTCGACTACCAATACCATAATGGCCGAACTGCAGTCACGTATCAGCCCTGTTATGAGCAACGAGTTGCGTGCCTCTTATGTTATCGTGCGCGATGCTCGAACTTCAGGCAATGCCTTCCCTGCTATTCAGATTGCCAAGGTGGGTAACAATAATGGTACGGTGAATATAGGTAACGAGTACAACTCTATGGCCAATGGCTTGGATCAAGATGTCTTCACCTTTGAGGATAACTTAACTTGGTACAAAGGCAACCATACATTTACTTTTGGTACACATAACGAAATATACGAATTCTCTAATCTGTATATTCCTAATTTGTATGGTTCTTACTATTTCCAAACTCCAGACGATTTTTTTAGCTATTATGACGGTTTCAAAGCAGGCACTCCCGGCATAGGTAAATATATCAACCAGTATTATTTTAGAGAGGCCAATGTAGATGTAACTGGCGATGCTCATTGGAAAGCAAAGTTCGGTTCTGCTCAGTTGGGTTTCTATGTACAGGATAAATGGGATATATCTAATTCATTACAGCTTACCTATGGCTTGCGTATGGATTTGCCTATATTCTTTGATGCTCCTTCAGAGAATGCTCCGTTTAATGAGTGGGCCGCTCAGAAAGGTTACGGATACAGAACGCAAGATAAACTGAAATCTACACCTATGTGGAGTCCTCGTGTTGGATTCCGTTGGGATAAAGACAATCGTCATAAGCTTATCGTTCGTGGTGGCGTGGGTATTTTTACTGGCCGTGTTCCATTTGTATGGCTTAGCAACAGCTTCTCGAATACTGGTATCCAAATGTCATCATATAGCGTAAAGCGCAACGCAGACATCTCTCTTATTTTGGATCCCAATAAGCAGTCTGAAAACGGACGCCTACTTACAGCAAGTAATGGTAACCAAACTATTAATGTGTTTGATAATGATTTCAAGTTTGCCCAAACACTGCGTGCTAACCTTGGAGTAGACTTCAACTTACTCGGTATCTCATGGACGGCCGAAGCTATTTACAGCAAGACACTTAATGATGTATATTATCAAGATATTGCCTATTCAGAAACTGGTAAGACTTTGGGTGATGTTACAGGACTATATTGGGACAATCGTCCAATGTACGAACGTGTAACTACAGGACTTCCTTTCCAGGATATCTACGTGCTCAAGAATACAAGTAAAGGTTATACCTATAGTTTGTCGCTGAAGGCAGAGAAGAGCTTTGATTTTGGTCTCGATTTGGCAGCCTCTTATACCTTTACACAGTCAAAGAGTATTTGTCCTGCCACTTCATCGCAGGCTTCCAGCAACTGGGGTAACACGGCTACCTACCGTTTCTCTAATGCGCCCGAACTTTCGTACAGTGCTTACAACATACCTCATATGATTAAGGCTTCGGCATTCTATCGTTTCCATATTGCCGGTAGCAAGATGTTCACTACAACCATTGGTTTGATTTACCAAGGCAGAAGCGGCTCACCTTATTCTATGATGTATAGTGGCGATATCAATGGTGATAACGGTCGTTCTAACGACTTGATATTTATACCTACCGATGAGCAGATAGACCAAATGTCGTTCAAAGCATCTGGTAATTACACTGAGGAAATTCAACGACAGAATCTGAAGGCTTGGTTGGCAAAGACTCCATATCTTAAAGACCACCGCGGTGAATACTTCAAGCGTAATGGCGATAATCTGCCTTTCGAGAATCACTTCGATTTCCATGTGGCAGAGAAGATGAGCGTCAAGGTAGGCAAGTATGTGCATGCACTTGAACTTTCATTGGATATTATAAATGTTGGCAACCTCTTGAACAAGGATTGGGGACGTACTTATGGTACAACCTATGCTAACGAATTGATCACTCCGTTGACTTATGATGGTGGACAGTTTCAGTTCCTAAGTAGTTCAGATTATGTAATCAAGTATCCAAATTCATACTATAGCCGCTGGCGTGGTCAGATTGGATTGAAGTACACATTCTAATAAGATAAACTACCAATTAAAAAAGCCTTTCAAGATGCATCTTGAAAGGCTTTTTTGATTGAAGGGTGGTTCTAAAAAATACCACCGCCAAGTTCATTCTTTGTTGGAGAATTGCGTTTTGTCATCTTTCGGTTTCTTTTCGGTTCAAAGTGCCAGTTCGCTCAGTCATAATGCCCGCATTATTCTTTCGTTCACTGACAATTTGTCCTCGAAAATAATTATGAAATCTGACAAAGTTAATTTATAGAACCACCCTGAAATGATACCAATGGCTATAGTGTGAAATGTCGACGATGTAAATCTTTTTTGAACATTACTAAAGTAAAAATGCTGAACTTTGGTTTAGAAATGAAAGGAATAAGTGTCTTTGTGGTTGATTATAAATGAATTGCATATTACCTGGTATGATATTCCGCTATATTATGTCGGTTGTTTGCGCCGATTTATAGACTCAATCCAATGTGTGGAATAAATAAAAGTGCACATGCTCTGAAATTTGCTTTGTACAAAAAGAAACATATGGTGGTTGGTTAGTTTCAAATTGTAAGCACTTGTTCAGGTGTATTTAGAATATTTAACAAACTGGGTTTGTATATAGTTAACAAATGTTACAAAATGGGCGATTTCCGCCCCATTTTTTCTGATAAAAAGTGCGAAAGTTTTGGCCAAAAACAGCCCATTTGGGGGTTATTTTGGAGTTGTCAACAGATGCAAATGGAGTCGAAAACCCTAATTTTTGACCGTAAAATGCTAATATTTGGCAAATTTAACAGGTTTTAACACAACTCTCACCATAATTCTTGACAAACGAACTATAATTTTTGAGAACCTAAAGACCATC
>CAVHVH010000172.1:0-4499 GCA_963639385.1 Oscillospiraceae bacterium | reverse complement strand
TATTTCACAAATTGTTCATTATTTATTCACAAATAGAACGTAATATATTGATAATAAGTTAATTGTTGTTTTTTGAAAAAAATATACCTATTTGAGATATGGTATCAATTATTATCTATACTTTTGCTATATGAAATACAGAGTTATATATACTGCGTTTGTTATAGGTGTGGTGTTGTTGCCTTCATGTAGACGTATTCATTCACCAAACATGATGGACAGCCTTGATAGTATGACTTATTCTAGTCCTTTGCTGGCGTTGGAAAAACTTGATAGCATGCAGAATTCTCTTCATGTTATGAACCAATCAGAGCGAATGAGGTATCAGTTGTTGCGTGTGAAGGCTAAGTTTAAATCCTATCAACCTATAGATAAGGATTCTGAGATAGTAGAAACTGCCGAATATTTTAGCCGTAATGGTACAGATAATCTGCGTATGAACGCTTATTATTTGTTGGGTAACTATTATGCGCAGCGCAGTGATGCCCCTAAGGCACTGACAAGTTTGAATAAAGCTTTGGAATATGCAGATACAGTACGCGATACAAGGGCATTGATGTTGATACATGGAATGATACAGGACTTGTATGAGAATGTCTATCTGTATGATGAAGCTAGAAAAGAGATGGAATTGGCGGTGTATTATGCCATAAAATGCGATGATACAATATCTGCGTTGATATATAAGGAGAATTTGCCTTGGTTGTATTCAATGACCAATCAGTACGATCATGCAGAGACTGCGGCAGCACAGTTATATAGAGAATGGAAAAAGACAAGCAATGGAAAAGACAATTCGCTGGTATTGTCATATCGAATAAATGCTTTGCTGAAAAAGAAAGAGTGGTCTAAGGCAAAAGCCTATTTGGATATATATGAGCGCAATTTCCATTCTTCTAATGTTAATACTTTGGGTTTGACACATATTTTATATAATTACAAGTCTCAATATTATATAGGAGTGGGTAAGACGGACTCGGCTCTATATTGGCTGAGGCGGCAGCAACGGGCCAACGGGGGATTTGGAAACCGTGCATGGACTAGTAGAAACTATATGAATCTATATAAACAGTTGGGTTGCACCGATTCGGTTCTGAAATATGCGGAGTTGTATTGTAGTTATAGCGATTCTACCTTGTCAGGACTAAATGTAGACCGAGTGGTACAGATAAAAGGAATGTACAACTACAATCGTCAACAAGAAGAAATATACCGTCAGCATATAGAAAAATACCGTTTGCAGTGTTGGATGGTAATAGGATTTTCTGTGTGTTTGGCATTCCTGTTATGGCTAATATATATTGTAAAGAGAAACAAGCGATGCAATATAGAGGAAATGCAACAACAAAATGAAAAGTACGAAAATCTGATAAATCAGTATCGCTTAATAAAAGAACAATATGAACTGCTAAAAGAAAACGATATAAAAATAAGCAAAGATAAAGTTAATGAGCTTGAGCTGCAACTGAGCAATATGCTTTTAGGAAGAAAAGCTCCAGCCGATGGTGTGGTAAATCATCCTTGGGTGGTAAAAATGCGACGTAAGGCAAGAATTGCAAAATCCCCGACAAGGGCAGACTGGGATGAGGTGGAAAGTGTATTGGAACAATTGGATAGCTGTTTTTTGGAATGGCTTAATAGAAAAGAGCCATATATCAATGTAAAGGAATATAGACTTTGCGTACTGATACGCCTTGGATTTATTCCTACAGAGATGGCGATACTACTCTCTACAAGTCGTTCGAATATAACCAATATACGTAGCAGACTTACCGAGAAACTTTTTGGCAAGAAGGGTAGTTCTTCCGACTTTGATATTCTTATCAGTCAGCTTTGACTCTGCCTATTTTACAGACACGGCGGCGAAACCACGCTGTATTGGGTTTCGCCGCCGTAATGTCTCTGAAATCTTTTTCTGCTTATGCCTTTTTCAGCCGTGTGGCCAACTGGAATAGGGCCGGAACAAATAGGCAGAGGCTGAAACCTACAGCCATCCATACATGTTGGGTGGTACCGAAGATGTCGATAAGTCTGGCGTTGGGGTCGGCGGTAATCAGATTGGTAATGATATATACGGCCGAGTTGTTTACGCAGTGTAGTATCAGGCTGGGCACAATGCTGTTTGTACGGTAGTAGAGCCACCCGAGCAGCAGTCCTACGGGAACTACATGTAGCATTTGGGCCATATTGCCATGGGCTATGGCGAAGAGTATAGCCGATATGGCTATTGCCATCCAGTGGTAACGATTATGGGTAAGAGTGAGTAAAGTGCGCAGTATGGCTCCGCGGAACACCAGCTCTTCTGTCAATGGGACTAGGACGGCCAGTATAGGATAACTTATGGGTTCGCGTAGCATGGCGGTAAATGCCTGAAGGGTTGCGGCAGGCATCTCTACGTGGGTAAGTTCTTCAAGAAAAGAGCATGGGATAAGTGTGCCCAGTGATAGAATGAGCGTCCATATCATTACGCTCCATGGACGCGACTGCAGGTAACTGCGCGAAACCGGCGCCCACCCTCTGCGGATGAATAGCAAGGCTGTAAACAGACTGGCTACGGCCATGTTTGCACATAGGGTCTTGCCGTCGGTAGGCAGCAACCCTTTCCACATTCTTTCCATAGCCTCGCCGGCATCATACCCTTGTGCTACCAACGACACAAAACTTATCAGTACTTGGGTTATTACCTGGATAGTAATAAATAGAAACAGATAGATGGCTATCTGTAGAATACCTTTGAAAATTTTCTTGTTCATATTGTTCGTTTTTTTGATGGCCCTAAAGGTAGCCACCATAACTATATTCTTATAGAACCACCTTTAAAAGTTGTCGGGCTTGTTGCTCGTCTTGTGTAAGTTGGGCGGCGAGTGCAGTCTCGTCAGCAAAGTGTTGCTCGGGCCGTAGATAATGGCAGAAAGCCACTTCAATGGTGTGGTTGTACAGATTGCTGTTGAAGTCGAAGATATAGGTTTCTATCGTGGTGCCTGTGGTTCCGAATGTTGGACGGGTGCCTATATTGGTCATTGCGGGCATCCATGCGCCCTTGCCGTCTATACGCACACGGGTGGCGTAGGCTCCCTGTGCCGGCAGCATCTTGGTTATTTGGTTCATATTCATATTGGCGGTGCGGAACCCCATGCGTCTTCCCTCGGCAAAACCACCAGTTACGGGAGCTGACAGTGTGTAGGTATATCCCAGTGCTTGGTTGGCTTGCTCTATATGGCCTGCGGCCAGACTGCGGCGAATGAGCGACGAACTTACACGCATATTTTGGTATTCATAGGGCTTGCCCGCCACCACTTCGATTCCCAGTTCCTGCCCGTATGCTACATAATCGTTAAACCCTTCGGCACGGTTGTGGCCAAAGCGGTTGTCGTATCCAGTAACGAGTACGTGGGCATTAAGTCGTTGGCGCAGTATTTGGCGCATAAAGTCGTAGGCCGAGAGAGTTGCCATTGTGCGGTCAAAGTGCAGCATGCAACACTGGTCTATACTGGTGTTGGCTAGCAACGAGAGTTTCTCGTCGGGTGTACTGAGCAATTGGGGAACAAAATCTTGCTGCAATACCTGGCGTGGGTGCATATCGAAAGTTACGGCCGTGGCTGCCATCTGTCGCTGGGTAGCTATAGTACGCACCTCGTCTATAAGATGGCGGTGCCCTAAGTGAACTCCGTCAAAAAATCCTATGGTTACTACCGACGGCTGCTGTAGGGTATCTGTCAGGGAAATAATTTTCATAGGCGTTTGGTCCAGTTGTTGTCAGCCGATTGTAGTAGGGTGCGTATGCCCAGTTCTTCAGCGGCGCGGCAGTTGTCAGCATTGTCGTCTATAAAGAGCGTTTCGGCCGGTTGCAGACCAGCATCTACCAGTACATGGGTAAATATGGCTTTGTCTGGTTTGGCCAGATGTAGACGGTATGACAGGTATACACACTCGAACATGTCGTTTACCCGCCACTCTCCATAGTTGAACAGATGATCGGCACAGAGGCGCCAGTGCATATCGTTGGTGTTGCTGAGTAAGAATGTGCGGTAATTGGCCTGCAAACGTATAAGTAGCTCTTTTCGCTCGTCGGGAATGTCGGTTATCAGTGCGTTCCAGGCACTTATAATTTGGCTATCGGTAGGCGTAGCGTGCGAAATGTGTCTTACTTCGCTGCAGAATTCAGCGGTGGTAGCATTACCTATTTCTATATCGTAGAACAGGTCTTCGGTGCGATGTTCTTTAACGTAACGGCTTACGGCCTGACAACCTAAGGCGTCGAAAGCCTGGCAGCAACGTTCGCCGTCGAGGTTGGCCAAAACGCCACCCAAGTCGAAAATTATGTTTTTTATTCCTGTAAGCATAATTCTTTATAGTGTTGCAAAATTACTGAAAGTAACGGGCAGAACAAAGAAAACGTCTCTCTTTTTTGTGCTTTTTGAGCGTCCTCCAATATATTGCATTGTAGGGTGGTTCTAAAAATTACCACCGCCAAGTTCATTCTTTGTTGGGAGAATTGC
>CAVHVH010000171.1:0-4510 GCA_963639385.1 Oscillospiraceae bacterium | reverse complement strand
CAATTGCGTGATCAGGCTGAAATAGATGGTCTTAATGCACAAATTAATGACTTGCGCAACGAACTTGCCAAAAAGCCAAAAGAGGTAGTTAAGGAAGTAGTTAAAGAAGCTCCAGCACCACAAGAAGTAAAGGTGGAGAACTTGGTTTTTGTAACTTTCGCACAAGGCAAGACCGCCCTTACCAAGGAAGCCAAAGAAGCTCTTAACGCAGTAATAGAGGGTAAGCACGTACAAATTGTTGGAACCGCTTCTCCTGAGGGCTCTAAGGAGATAAACGACAAAATTTCTCAGAGTCGTGCCGATGCCGTAGCAGAATACCTTAAGACCCGTGGCGTTATCGTAGACGAAGCTACCGGTAAGGGTGTACAAGGTACTACATCTAACCGATTGGCCGTAGTTTATGTAAAGTAAACAAAATTTTAACTATATAGAAAAAGTCTCTAGCATCATTGGATACTAGAGACTTTTTCTATAATTTTGCATCTATAAAATGTCTGCTTATGAAACTATCAAAAAGAAGTAAATACCAATTCTTGGCAGAACCTTTTCATTGCGATTACTCTAGCCATCTCTTTATGGGACATTTAGGCAATCATCTACTTAATGCGGCTGATTTTCATTCAACAGAACGTGGTTTCGGAATGAACCGTCTCATGAAGCAAAATAGAACCTGGGTATTATCTCGGTTGGCAATAGAAATAACTCATATGCCAAAGTCTTATGATAAGTTTTATGTTGAGACTTGGGTAGAAAGTTGCATGAGATATTTTACGTCTCGAAATTTTGCCATTTCTTCTGTGGATAACGTTCCTTATGGTTATGGACGTAGTATTTGGGCTATGATTGACACCGAAACTCGACAACCTGTTGATATCTTCAGTATCAATAATGGTAGCATCACCAAATATATAGAAAAAGATTATACCTGCCCCATCACTAATCCTTCAAGGGTAAAAATTGGCGAAAAGGGAATCAAGGTAATGGAACTAAAAACTCAATACAATGATGTAGATATCAATGGCCATATCAATAGTGTCAAATATATCGAACACATGCTTGATATTTTTTCCACAAAATGGTTTAAGTCACACATACTTAAACGTTTAGACATTGCTTATGTTGCAGAAGCATATGAAGGAGATATTCTTTCTTTTTATAAAGAACTTGCCACGGATTGTTCCGTTCTTGTAAAGATAACCAAACATTGCGAAGCCAATTCTATTGAAACAGAAGTGGTACGGGCTAGAATGCTCTTTGGGGAAAACGAAGCGCTCATTGATTATTGAGACATATCAGGCTACCACTGACCAGTATTATTTCTTCGGATACCAACTCGGCCAACGTTAGTTCAAACTGTTTTTGTGGCAAACGTAAGTCGCGCAGTTTAGTTACAGGATGAGGCTCGCCATCGGCTAGTACTTCAAGAATAAGTTTTCTAGCATACAGTTTCTGTTGGCGGCTGATATATCCATAATGCTCTGCACAAACATCACAACAATGACAGTCGTTCTTGTTGTTCTCACCAAAGTAAGCTAATAACTGCCGACTACGACAAATATCATTGTTTTCAATATAGGATATCATTGCGTTGATGCGATTGATGTAATTAATCTTCCTTTCTTCATAGACTTCCTTTGATAAAACTATCCGTTCTGGGTTAACTCGGTTTGTAATATAAGTAATAAATGGAGTCTTACGTTGGGGGATGAAATGAACTATTTTTCGTTGTGACAACATTTTCAAGATAGTATAAACCTGCTCATGTTCAAGTCCACTTTGCAGAGCTACCAACGACAAATCTATATAGGAATAGTCTGTAAATAGCCCTCCATAACACCGCAATAGAGCTGTAATGACACATTCTTCTTGAGAAGATACCTCTTTTAGGCGATAAAGCTCATCACGGTGCAAAAGAAACATAATACGAGCACGGGCATCTGGATCCATTTCATAGGTAATATAGCCGGCACGTTGTAAAATGTGTAGAGCCGCATCAGTTTGAATAGGGTGGTGGTGATATATGTGACAAAATTTATCGATCTCAAAAGTTCCCGTATACCCTTGCCCGCTATCCACCCCTATCTGATAATAATAGGCTAGATGCTCGTAGATACTACGGATAACTTCTTTATCCGGGAAATTGTCAGCGATCCTTTTTTTTAGCTTTACCTTATCGCTCTTGTCATATAATAATACCGCATATGCACGTTGGCCATCACGTCCACCTCGCCCTGCTTCTTGAAAATAAGCTTCAATAGAGTCTGGACAATCATAATGAATAACTAACCGTACGTCAGCCTTGTCAATACCCATACCAAAGGCATTGGTCGCCACTATTACCCGACAACTACCATCTTGCCATTGTTTTTGGTGAAGATCCTTGATGGCAGGAGATAGGCCTGCGTGAAAATAATTGGCACTAATACCTGCTTTAACCAATCGTTTAGCTACCTCACATGTACGTTTGCGATTGCGCACATAAACGATTGCCCCCCCCGACACAGAATTTAATATATGCAAAAGTTCATGATCTTTGTCAGTAATCGTTCGAACTATATAGCCCAAATTTTTACGCTCAAAGCTCATGCTGAACACATTGAGGGCGCAGAATCCTAATTTATTCTGTATGTCAGTTATAACCCTTGGGGTAGCGGTCGCTGTAAGTGCAAGTATGGGCACATTAGGTTTTATTTTGCGTATATCTGTAATATGCAAATAGCTTGGGCGAAAATCGTAACCCCATTGACTAATACAATGAGCTTCGTCTACGGTGATGAAACTTACATTAATATGTTTTAGTTTTGTTAGAAAAAGATCAGAAGATAATCGCTCTGGTGATATATATAGTATTTTTGTGGTACCCAAAATACAATTCTCAAGTGTGACTATAATTTCTTGTCTAGACATGCCAGAATAGATAGCCGCAGAGTTAATATTACGCTCTTGCAAATGCATAACTTGATCTTTCATTAAAGCTATCAATGGGGTAATAACAATGCATACGCCTTCTTTAGCTAAAGCTGGCACCTGAAATGTAATAGATTTTCCACCACCTGTAGGCATAAGTCCCAAGGTATCTTTGCCAGAACCTATGCTGTTGATAATATCTTCTTGGATTCCCCTAAACGAAGTATACCCCCAGTACTTTCTCAGTATTTCATCATACTTTTTCATCCTCTGCAGGGCGGATATCTTCTATTTGTAGCTGGATAGAATTGTGCTTAAATACGTTATCCTCAAGTGTATATGCAATATCAAAACTTCTTTTTGATTTGATGTATCGCGCTGAAGCACTTTGACCAAAAGCTATACCCTTAACAACATTGCTTGATTTAGAATCCACCAATTCTAGTTTAATATGTTCTTGCTCTCGTCCTACAACCTTGCTAGTTCCATAATCATATACATTAAGGGTGCAGAATAGAGGTTTCATGTTCCCCGGCCCAAAAGGAGAGAATTTCTTAAGATCAGTATGTAGCCGTTTGGTAATATCTTTAAAATCAATAATTGAATCAATTTGTAGATTAGCTTCCGTTTGTTCCGGAAGGATATGCTCATCAACATATTGTTGAAATGCGGTACGGAACTCCTTAATCTTATCCCATTTTAAAGTTAGTCCCGTAGCATAGGTATGACCACCGAAATTTACCAAAAGATTACGACAACTTTTAATAGCGGAATAGATATCAAACCCCGTGACACTACGGGCTGATCCCGTAGCATAATCACCATCACGAGTAAGTACTACGGTAGGCCGAAAATAAATTTCCGTTAGCCTAGATGCAACAATTCCAATAACGCCTTTTTTCCAATTCTCATCATAGAGTACTATACTCGATTGGTGCTTTTGGCTTTCTAGTCTGGCAACTATCAAGTTGGCCTCTTCTGTCATCTGCTTGTCAATATCCTTGCGCAATTCATTATATTCATTGATATGTTTAGCCATATGTAAGGCTATATTGAAATCTTTCTCCACAAGTAAGTCAACGCTTTCACGTCCATTTTCCATACGCCCGGAAGCATTAATTCTCGGACCTATTTTAAATATAATGTCATTCATTGACAATTCTCTGTTGTTAAGGCCACAGATATCAATAATAGCTTTTAGGCCAATGCTTGGATTTTGATTAAGTTGCTTAAGTCCATGAAATGCTAATATTCTATTCTCATCAACTACAGGCACAATGTCTGCAGCTATGCTTACAGCACAAAGGTCGAGTAGGGGAATGAGACGTGAGAACGGAATACCGTTGTTTTTGGCAAAAGCTTGCATGAACTTGAAACCGACACCGCATCCACACAAATCCTTAAAGGGATATAAATCACCTTTACGCTTTGGATTTAGTATCGCTACAGCATCGGGTAAAATCTCATCAGGCACATGATGATCACAAATAATGAAATCTATTCCCTGTTTTTTAGCATAGGCGATCTCGTCGATGGCTTTGATACCACAATCTAAAATTATAACAAGTTTGACACCTCGTTCCTTGGCGTAGTCAATGCCTTT
>CAVHVH010000170.1:0-4512 GCA_963639385.1 Oscillospiraceae bacterium | reverse complement strand
GAGGTGTCGTTGTAATAGGAGTCGAGGGGCACCACAGCCACATAGTGGGGAGGCAGCGCCTCCACGAGTTTCTTTACCACGGTGGTCTTACCCGACCCAGTTCCCCCGGCGATGCCGATGATTGTAGTCTTCTTTTCGTACATAGTCTTATGCTTTAAATCTTATGTTATTTCGTTGATGAGTTAGAATTTGGCTACAAAAATACGGATTTTATTTGAAGAAAGAGCAAAAACTTACGAAAAGATTTGGTTGGAAGGAAAAAATGTCGTAACTTTGCGCCCTGTTAGCGTCGAAAGACAAATTATTAATAATAACAATAAACATTTTAGAAACAATGAAAAAAGGTATTCACCCAGAAAACTATCGCCCCGTCGTATTCAAGGATATGTCCAACGGCGATATGTTCCTTTCAAAGTCTACATGCAAGACTTCTGATACAGTAGAGTTTGAAGGCGAGACTTACCCAGTGGTAAAGATTGAAATCTCAAG
Source organism: Oscillospiraceae bacterium (assembly GCA_963639385.1). GTDB lineage: Bacteria > Bacteroidota > Bacteroidia > Bacteroidales > Bacteroidaceae > Prevotella. The sequence continues at coordinate 4,023 of CAVHVH010000170.1, read as the reverse complement.
CACATCTCACCCATTCTACACAGGTAAGAGCAAGCTTGTTGATACTGCAGGTCGCGTAGACCGCTTCATGAACCGCTACGGTAAGCTGAAGAAGTAATATATCTTTCCGTATATATTCATTCCATGCGAAAGTGCGTTCTAACGTAGTTGCATATGCGTTAGAGCGCACTTTTTCCTTTTTTACGGCAGTTCTTTTGAACCAACCTTTAACTATAACCATTCAGTCTATGAACAAGTTTTTATTTCTATTGCCATCGGCCGCCATTACCCTAATGCTGGCAGCATGCGGAGGCAGCGACAGTCCTTCAGGCGGTGAAGAAAGCCAGACCAACACCAATCGCAACATTGTAACTTCAACCACGCCAAAAGAAGTTGTCCGTTTAGAATTTCCACACCTGCACAGTACTAATAGCATTGTGATAGTACACCATACTACCGGTTCACAAGACGTTAGTTACTCATGCGAGTGGGATTATGAGAAGAAGTCGCAACGATGGTCTTGCTGTGCCATGACCAACAAGACTACCAAGGGCGGTGTAGGTCGCGTTGGTACATTCGAAGAAGACCCCGATCTACCTTCGGCTATGCGCTTCAGCGACACTTCGCAAATGTTTAGCGGCTCTGGGTATACTCGCGGACACATGATAGCATCAGCCGACATACAGTATTCACGCGATGCCAACCACTCTACCTTCTACTATTCTAATATCCAGCCCCAGCACTACGACTTCAATGCCGGTAACAACTACGAAGGCATATGGGTGCGTATGGAAAGTTGGGTGCGTAAAAAAGCCGAATCACTAAAAGATGGCGACACATTGTTTGTATGCAAAGGCGGAACCATAGACAAGGAGAGCCAGATTATGGAACGTGTCAAGAACCAGCTTATCGTGCCCAAGTATTTCTATATGGCTCTGCTTATGAAGACGGGCTCAGAGTACAAGGCCATTGCCTTATGGGCCGAGCATCAGAAGAAAGTAGACACCTCTGCCATCAGCGAGCACGCCATTACTATCAAAGAATTGGAAAACCTTACCGGCATAGACTTCTTCTGCAATCTGCCCGATGATATTGAACAAAGGGTTGAAGGCAATATAAGTCCCATCAGCTGGGGCCTCTAACCCACAATATAGAGTATCTACAAAACACCCTATACAACATGCGCTCCTCTGCATCGGCCCAAAAGCCAGCAAAGGAGCGCTCTATTTATGGAAATATACAAATAGACAGATTATCTGTGAGCTTTCTTAATTGTTATATTCTGCTCTATTTTAACCGTTTCTGCACCAGTCTTTTTACCACCGAATATCTTGGTGGCAGTCTGCTTCGCAGCCCCTTCAGCACTACTATTTTGTGGCAAGCGCTTGGTAAGGTCAAAATCATCTTCTTCATCTATATTTACACCAACCGATGTACCTTTGAACTGCGTATTGCTAAGCTTATCCAAGTTATTGTAAGCTATAAGCATATTGACAAAATTGCCCGAATCAGAGTCATACGAAATTTCAATACCTCCATAACCATTTACGCACCATGAGAAACTGGTCTCTACAGTTCCTTCGGCTTCATTGTAACGGTACTCTACTCCACGGCCTTTTACATCAGACGAAGCACTGAGCTCAAAATGCCATATTACTTGATAGTCGGTATAACACGTTTTTCCACTATTATCCTTATAATACATGCGCAATGGACCTTCCCATTCGCCGTTCAGATAACGCGCCATAAGCGTACGCGAGTTATTAATCTCGGCATTAACGGCATTGATAAACGAACTATAGTCGCCATCAGAGGCATAGGGATAGTTGCGGTCAAACCAGTCGGCCGTAGTATCGTCATCTGTACCAAAGTCGCCATAGCGGTCAAAGTATTCAGTAACAGCCCTGTCCAGATCGAATCTATAATCATAAAAATGCTCTTCTGTACAAGATGTAACAACGGTTGCCATAAGCACCAGCAGAACCGCAGTCATCATAGTTGTCAACTTTTTCATAAGCGTTTGTTTTAACATTGTTTTTTCTATTCGTTTTGTTTATGCTGCAAAATTACAGATATATCTTTACTCTGCCAATGGAAAATACATATTCTTTCGTGGGTTTATCCCTACCCTATATGAGGGAAATCCCTAAATAATCCTAATTATGTACTACACGCTCGCCCCATCTCAAAGGAAATAAGTAACTTTGTGACTTGATAACAACATTTTAGAAGATAACAGACATTTTATAGAAAATTTAAGATGAAAACCGTTTACGATTTTACTGTCAAAGACAGAAAAGGTAAAGGAGTGTCGCTGCGCGAATATGCCAACGAGGTGCTTCTTATTGTCAACACCGCCACCAAGTGCGGTTTCACCCCTCAATACGAGGAGCTTGAAGCCCTCTATAAAAAATACCACACCCAAGGGTTCGAAATTCTTGATTTCCCCTGCAACCAGTTTGGCCAACAAGCCCCCGGTACCGACGAGTCTATTCACAATTTTTGCAAACTCACCTACGGCACCGATTTCCCACGATTCAAGAAAGTTAAGGTCAACGGCGACGATGCCGACCCTCTCTTCCGCTTTCTGCAAGAGCAACAAAGCTTTGCCGGATGGGACGAGAACCACCCTCTTACACCCGTTCTTGACAAGATGCTCAGCCAGGACGACCCTGACTATAAGCAAAAGAGCGATATAAAATGGAATTTCACCAAATTCCTTATCAACAAGCGCGGTATGGTTGTTGCTCGCTACGAACCTACCGAGAGCATTGCCAATATAAGCAAAGAAATTGAACAACTCTTAGCCCAATAACCGTGGAACATACCAAATGCCTTATCATCGGCAGCGGTCCGGCCGGCTACACTGCCGCCATCTATGCAGGCCGCGCCAACCTGCAGCCCATAGAATACTGCGGAATGCAGACTGGGGGGCAGCTTACCCAAACTACCATTGTCGAGAACTTTCCTGGATACCCCGAAGGGGTAGACGCCAACCAGATGATGATGGAACTGCGCGAACAGGCCGAACGCTTCGGAACCGACATACGCGAAGGCGTGGTAACAGCTGTTGACTTCTCTAAAAAGCCCTATACTGTAAGTCTGGACAATGGTTCTCAAGTAGAAGCCGACACTATAATCATTGCTACTGGAGCCAGCGCCAAATATTTGGGACTGCCCGATGAGCGTAAATACAACGGCATGGGCGTTTCGGCCTGTGCCACTTGCGATGGTTTCTTCTATCGCAAGAAGACCGTGGCCGTAGTTGGCGGTGGAGACACAGCCTGTGAGGAAGCCTCTTATCTGGCCAACATCTGTACCAAGGTATACATGATAGTACGCAAACCCTATTTGCGAGCTTCTGACATTATGCGCCGCCGCGTAGAGGAGAACCCCAAGATTGAAATTCTATACAATCACAACACTGAAGGACTCTACGGCAACAACGGAGTAGAAGGTGCCCATGTAGTAGAACATCGCGGAGAAGCCAACGAGCGTCATTACGACCTGCCTATCGATGGTTTTTTCCTGGCCATTGGTCACAAACCCAATACCGATGAGTTCAAAGGTCAGATAGATATGGACGAGCAAGGCTATATCCTAACCCGCGGCAACTCACCATGCACCAATGTAGAAGGCGTTTTTGCCGCTGGCGATTGTGCCGATCCTACCTACCGACAGGCCATTGTTGCCGCCGGAAGCGGATGCAAGGCCGCCCTCGAAGCAGAGCGCTATCTTAACCGATAACCTGCCTACAAGGTATATTGCAATACAATCCCTCCCCGTTCTGACAGAAATTACAGAACGGGGAGGGATTTTTCTTATAGGATACTACCCTATTACATATTTCTGCTCAACCAACCATTATACTTTCAATTTGTAAGCACCCTTTAAGGTGTGTTTAGAATATTTAACAGACAAGACAATCTGTTTTTGGAGTGGTGTGTTTTTTCTAAAATTATAAAAAAGATGTTAATATTAAAGAAAATGATTACATATTTATGGGAAAAAAGGAAAGTGCTTTTTCTACATTCTCTGATTCTT
>CAVHVH010000169.1:0-4520 GCA_963639385.1 Oscillospiraceae bacterium | reverse complement strand
GTGTAGAGAAGACTATTAACGGCAATCTGTGTGTATGTAAAGATGGCCCAGTATTTAATATCAAGAAACTGTTATGGCAAGGCTGAATGTAAAAATCAATAATTTGGAGCTCTCCAATCCGGTTATGACCGCATCGGGTACTTTTGGGTATGGGCTGGAATTTGCCGATTTGGTTCCCCTTCATGAGATTGGTGGTATTATAGTAAAAGGTACAACGCTGCATCCGCGCCAGGGCAACGACTATCCCCGTATGGCAGAAACTGCATCAGGAATGCTCAATTGCGTAGGGTTGCAGAATAAAGGCGTAGATTATTTCTGCTCGAAAATATACCCGCAGATAAAGGATATAAATACGAAAATGATAGTTAATGTAAGTGGTAGCTCACCGGAGGATTATGCCGAGTGTGCAGCTCGCATTGACGCACTTGACAATATTCCGGCCATAGAACTTAATATTTCTTGTCCTAATGTCAAGGATGGCGGAATGGCTTTCGGTGTTACTTGCTCTGGAGCTGCGAGTGTAGTGAAGGCCGTGAGGAAAAGCTATCACAAAACGCTTATAGTAAAATTGTCGCCCAATGTGACCGACATTTCAGAAATAGCCCGTGCTTGTGAAGCAGAGGGTGCAGACAGTGTGTCGCTTATCAACACACTTATGGGAATGGCTATAGACATAGAACGTAGATCTCCTGTGCTTAGCATCGGAACCGGCGGGCTAAGTGGCCCCGCTGTTAAACCAGTGGCCTTGCGTATGGTGTGGCAAGTGGCTCGTGCAGTCAAGATACCTGTTGTTGGTCTTGGTGGAATATCTTCGGCAAAAGATGCCATTGAGTTTCTTATGGCTGGCGCTACGGCCATAGAGATAGGTACGGCTAATTTTATAGACCCAACAATAGCATATAAGGTTAAGGCAGGCATTAATGAATGGTTGGATAGTCACGGATGTTCTTCTGTCCAGGAAATCATAGGAGCCATAAATCCGTAGTCTGTGGTGAGATGCAGTCATTTTGCATCTTGATATGATAAAAAAAATGAAAATCGCGGCTACGTGGTGAAAATTATGTAGAAAAAAAGTGTCGTTCCTATATTTTTGCTTAACTTTGCGAAGCTTTGAGCCTCGGTTGTGAGGCTTAGGGCGATGTCTGTATGTCTTGTGCTACAGACTTTATAATAATTATGTATAAATAACAAGCAACAGTTTACAATCTGATGAAGCGTATTCAGTATGTCATTTTATTGTTTTTAGGACTTAGTTTTTTATGGTCGTGCAATGATACGGAAACTTATGCCGAGCGAAAGGCCAAGGAACGTAGTGCTATCAACAAGTATATTGCCGATTCTGCGGTAACCGTTATCAATGAAGCTCAATTCAAGGCCAACGGCTATAAAACAGATTTGAGTAAAAACGAATTTGTACTTTTTGAAAGCAATGGCGTATATATGCAGATTGTAAGGCAGGGATGCGGTGAAAAACTTAAGGATGGTGAGACAGCCTATGTACTCTGCCGCTTTACCGAGCGCAACTTGCTTACCGATTCGATACAGCTTACCAATAATATATTGTATTATTCAGACTATTACGACAAGATGTCTGTTACCAACACGTCGGGTACCTTTACGGCTTCGTTTGACACCAACAAGTGCTTGATGTATCAGGCTTATGGCAGTGCTTCGGTTCCTGGTGGATGGCTTGTGCCGTTTACCTATGTCAATCTTGGTCGCCCGGAGAACGAAAATGAAGAAATTGCCAAAGTGCGACTCATTGTTCCTGCGGCCCAAGGGCAGAGCTATGCTATGCAGACCGTTTATCCCTGTCTATACGATATAACATATAAGCGCGGAAGATAAATTAGAAGGAAAATGACACTTATCAAATCTATTTCAGGAATACGCGGAACAATAGGCGGATGCCCTGGTGATACCCTTAATCCGCTGGATATTGTTAAATTTACCACGGCTTACGCTACATTTATAGGAAAAACAAGAAAAAACAACAAGATAGTAGTAGGTCGCGATGCACGTATCTCAGGTCCTATGGTTAACCGCATTGTCTGCGGTACTTTGATGGGAATGGGCTTCGATGTCATAGATATTGGTTTGGCTACTACACCTACTACCGAATTGGCAGTGCGTATGAGTGGAGCCGATGGTGGTATAATAATCACGGCCAGTCATAATCCGCGCCAGTGGAATGCCCTAAAACTGCTTAATGCCGAGGGAGAGTTTCTAACAGCTTCAGATGGTGCAGAAGTGTTAGCTATAGCCAGTTCAGAGGCTTTTGACTATGCAGATGTAGACAATCAAGGACATTATATAAGTGACAATAGTTATAATGAACGCCATATAGACAGTGTATTGTCATTGCAGTTGGTTGACCAAGAAGCCATCAAAAATGCGCATTTCCGTGTGGTTGTTGATGCCGTCAATTCTGTAGGTGGTATCATTCTTCCCCAGTTGCTTAATGCTCTCGGTGTAGAATACACTATGCTCAATGGCGATCCTACAGGCGATTTTGCCCACAATCCCGAACCTTTGGAGAAAAATCTTGGAGGTATAATGAATGAGGTGGCTAAGGGTGGCTATGATTTGGGTATCGTAGTAGATCCCGATGTAGACCGATTGGCATTTATTCAAGAAGACGGCAAGATGTATGGTGAAGAGTACACTCTTGTTACCGTGGCCGATTATATATTGGAACATGTAAAAGGTGCTACGGTTAGCAACTTGAGTTCTACCCGGGCGTTACGTGATGTCACCGAGCGTCATGGTTGTCATTATTACGCTTCGGCCGTAGGCGAAGTCAATGTTACTACAAAGATGAAAGAAGTAGGTGCTGTTATTGGCGGCGAAGGAAATGGTGGAGTAATCTATCCTGAAAGTCATTATGGTCGTGATGCTCTAGTGGGCATAGCCTTGTTCCTATCGTCTTTGGCTCAGAAAAAACTTACGGCAAGCCAATTGCGTGCCACATTCCCCACTTATTATATAGCCAAGAACCGTATAGACCTTACTCCTGAAACCGATGTTGATGCCATCCTTGTTAAAGTCAAGGAACTCTATGGCAAAGAGAAAGATGTGCAGGTTACGGATATTGATGGGGTAAAGTTAGATTTCCCCGACCGTTGGGTACATTTGCGTAAGAGCAATACCGAGCCCATTATTCGGGTATATAGCGAAGCTGCAACAATGGCCGATGCCGATGCATTGGGAAAGCAGTTGATGGATGTTGTCTATTCAATGCAGTAAACATATATATCTTTATATAAAAAAGAATATTCACATCGTCCGTTATGGGCGGTGTGTTTTTTTATCTCTCTGCCGTATGCAGCTATAGCCAGAGTAGGGTATTTCCTGTGAACTGGGACGAAAAAGCCCGAAATCAATTTAGCAATGATTTCGGGCTATGCTTTTTTGTTATTGTTGTCAGTGTGTGTAGACTATTCGGGAATATTCTTGAGTATTTCCAAGAGATGATCCCATACCATTTGTACGGTAGGAATGTGCAGACGCTCATCGGGTGTGTGTACAAATCGTAGGGTAGGGCCAAAGCTTACCATATCGAGATTAGGGTAGCGCTCAGAAAAGAGACCACATTCCAATCCAGCGTGTATACCCAGTACTTTAGGCTCCTTTCCAAAAAGCTTTTTATAGGTTTCTACGGTGATATCAACCAGTTTGCTCTGTGGATTCATCTTCCATGCGGGATAGCCATCGGTAGTTACCACTTTTGCACCGGCCAGACGGTAAACGGCGGCAACAGTATTGCACATGTTGTCCAAATTGCTCATTACGCAAGAGCGTTGTGACGACAAGATTTCTACCTCATTGTCGGTTGTCTTTACCGAAGCCACATTGCTTGATGTCTCTACTAACCAATCAAGAGCTTCGTCTTGGCACATGGCAAACACTCCGTTGTCTACAGCCTGCAGGGCATAGATAATATTTCGGGCAGTAGTCTCGCTTATTACGGGTGTGGCTTCTGTGCTGCCGAGTGTGAATTCCATTGTAGTGTCAGTAACATGGTATTCATCTTCGGCTTGGGATACAAATATGTTAAAGTCAGCCTTTGCGGTTTCTTTATAGGCGGAGGGAACGGCAAATACCACTTTTCCGTCACGTGGGATAGCATTGTGTAGCTTTCCGCTATTGAAAGAAGCCAATTTTACATCAGTTTTCTGCATTTCGTTATAGATGAAGCGCGCGAGCAATTTGATGGCATTGGCGCGTTTCTTGTTGATGTCGTCACCCGAATGTCCGCCAACCAGTCCTTTGAGCGAGGCTTCCATGAAGAAATAGCTTGCAGGGGCCTCTTCGCGTTCAACACTGAATGTAGCAATTGTGCTACGTCCTCCGGCACAACTTACAAAGAATTGCCCTTCGTCTTCAGAGTCTAGATTGATGAGGTAGTCGCCGTTCATAAATCCAGATTTCATTCCCATGGCTCCTGTAAGTTGTGTTTCTTCGTCGCGTGTGAATACACATTCTATCGGACCATGTTCTATATCGTTGCTGTCAAGAAT
>CAVHVH010000168.1:0-4522 GCA_963639385.1 Oscillospiraceae bacterium | reverse complement strand
AAGCTATACGGTGCTATAAATTGCTGTCGTCCTTAAGTGGATTCCAACCTTGAGCAGTTAATTCAAATTCGTTGCCGTCTCTACTTACAAGCATTTTTCCAAGACTTTCTTTGGTGATGTAACCAATCTGCTTAATATTGTCCATACCGTTAAGTTTCTCATGGTCGCCTATAGGTACAGTGAACAATAGTTCGTAGTCTTCACCGCCGTTAAGGGCACAGGTGGTAACGTTCATGTTGAGTTCTTCGGCCATGACGGCGGTTTGATAATCTATAGGAATCTTTTCTTCGTAGATGCGGCATCCGCAGTGGCTCTGGTTGCAGATGTGTAGTATTTCGCTGCTAAGACCATCTGATATATCCATCATTGCCGTAGGGTGGATATTGGCTTCGTGTAGCTGGGCAGCAATGTCTCCTCGGGCTTCTGGGCGCAACTGTCTGTCGATAATATACTCTTTTCCTGCAAAATCGGGTTGGTACATGCGTAGTGCATCTGCTTCTGCATTGAGAGCCTTTATAGCATCTTTGTCACCACTCTTTTCAGCTTTTTTTGTTTTTTGCACCAATGCATCGTATTGGTCGTAAAAGATTTTCTTTTCACGTTCTAATAGTTGAAGACCCATATAGGCAGCTCCCAAATCACCGCTTACGCATATTATATCGGTTTCGTGGGCACCATTACGGTATACTATGTCGCTGGCTTTGGCTTCGCCTATACATGTGATGCTTATGGCCAGACCAGTACGCGATGAAGTTGTGTCTCCACCTATTATGTCTACATTCCATTTGCTGCATGCCTGTCTGAGCCCGCTATAGAATTCGTCCATACTTTCTACATCGAACCGCTTGTCTACGGCCAAACTTACAAGCATTTGCCTTGGAGTACCATTCATGGCGAATATGTCGCTGATGTTGACCATTGCGGCTTTGTAGCCCAGTTGTTGCATGGTGATATAGGTAAGGTCAAAGTGTATGCCTTCCATCAGCATGTCTGTAGTGGTTAGCACTTGGGTGTTTGGATAACTAAGTACGGCGCAGTCGTCGCCTACACCGTATAGGGTAGAGTTGTTACTTGTCTTGATGTCTTTGGTGAGGCGGTTGATAAGTCCGAACTCTCCCAGTTTTGAGATATCTGTCATTATGGTCTATATTCATTTAGGGCATCCGTTAAGTGGATGCCTGTGTATTTGTGTGAAATATATAAATCAGTTGTTTCTGAAACTTATAGTCCGTGGATTCGTCTTAGGACTATCGCTATTTTTTATTTGGCTTTTTTCTCTTGTTTTTATTCTTCTGTTGTTTGTAGGTTTCTTCTGAACAAAATTCAGAATCTTATGGTTGAATTTATCTCCTTGTCCGAGCATGAATGTTACATGGATAGGGAGTATGTAGATGTTTGCCTTTACTTCGTCGCTTAGATTACGGGCTTCAGTAAGTCGAGTGGCATCTTTTTCGGTGGTGATGATAATCTTGTTGCCGGGGGTGGTGTGATATAGCCTGTTTATATGCTCAATATCTTTTTCTGTAAAGGCATGGTGGTCGCCAAAAGCTATCGATGTTATGCTGCTACAACGGGGTGTAAGGTCGTTGATTAACTGTTCTGGTGATGCAATGCCTGTAAGCAGAATTACTTTTTTGTTGACAATTTCTTCTAAGCAGAGAGTTTTACCATTATAGATGCCTTTGAGTTCGTTGTATTCAATAGCGGTGAAATAGAGCTCCTGAAAGGGGTATAGGTTCATGGCCTTGGTAAGCACTCTATATTCCATTGGCTTCAAGTCTTTCGGACATTTGGTGACTATCACTATGTCTGCCCGTTTCTTTTCGGAAGCAGGCTCTCTTAGCCGCCCTGCTGGGAGTAACTGGTCGTAAATTATAAGTCTGTGATAATCTACCAATAGAATGTTTATTCCTGGTTTTACGTACCGGTGTTGATAGGCATCGTCAAGGAGGACTACACCCGTATCACATGTTTCTTTGTCGTGTATAATATGTGATATGCCTCGTGTACGTTTGCCGTCGACAGCGATGTGTACCGATGCAAACTTTTTTTTCATCTGATAGGGCTCGTCACCGATGTCTCTCATTTTAGAGTCGTCGGTGGCTAATTGGTAACCATGGGTTTTTCGCTTGTATCCGCGTGATAGTACTGTAACTTTTACGCAGTCTTGCAATAGACGTATCAGATATTCTACATGAGGGGTTTTGCCAGATCCGCCTACGGTTATGTTACCTACGGAGATGACCGGTATATTGAACGATTTTGATTTCAATATACCGATATCAAACATCATATTGCGAACTTTCACCCCTAAGCCATATAGCCAGCTAAGGGGTGAAAGATATTTGTTGATTTTGATGAAGTCTCCTTCGGTTCGCATGATTATCTCAAGTTGATATAATAAGGTATGCGAGCCTGCATGACATCCATCTTGTTGATGTTCTTGAGCAACATGAATGGTTCGTAGTATTCGCCCAAGCCGGCACGCATCTGTTCGTCAAGATAATTGCCGCCTTGTATGTCGGTCATTAGGCTAGAAAGTATGTCGGGTTTGCCTGGATAGCTGTAGGTATGGTAGCTATCAAGCTTGGCCAACTTGGCCGCTTTGGCAATGGCCTGGTCTATTCCGCCCAGTTGGTCTACCAGTTTCAGCGTTATGGCATCCTGGCCCAAATATACATGGCCCTGTGCCAATTCGTTGACTTGTTCTACGGTCATCTTTCTACCATCGGCCACGCGTTTAAGGAAGAGTGAATATCCGCGGTTGATATAGCCTTGCAGAATGGCTTGCTCGTCAGTGCTCATTGGACGTGCACTGCTGCCGAATGTGGCATTTTTATTGGTCTTTACTTCGTCGAATTTTATGCCGAGCTTTTGGGTAAGTAGCTGGCTACGGTCTGGTATAACTCCGAAGATGCCTATGCTTCCAGTGATAGTAGTTGGCTCAGCCACTATCCAGTTTGCGTTACAGCTCATGTAGTAACCACCCGACGCGGCCAATCCGCCCATTGATACTACTACTGGCTTTTTCTTTTTGAGCATTTCTATCTGATGCCACATCTGTTCTGATGCGTATGCACTTCCTCCGCCTGAGTTAATGCGCAATACTACAGCCTTTACATCATCGTCGTCGGCCAGTTGCTGCAGGTCTTTGCATACATCGGTAGCTACTATGTAGTCATTGTTGCCCAGCAGTCCGCCAGTTGCTTCAATTGGTGTGTTTACTATGTCTCCATAGGCGTAGTATACTGCTATTTCTTCACCATCGGCTGAGTCTTTGGTGTTAACCATGTCGGCTACAGACACTTGGTTGATAGACTTGTCGCTGTCTATTTTCAGCATGCTTTTTACGGCTCCCTTTACCTGGTCGGTGTAGAGCAGACCGTCTACAAGTTTGCGGTTAACCAGCGAATTCTGGTCGTCAAAAAGTATCAGATTGTCAGCATATTCGTTAAGCTTGTCCACACTTATGTTTCTGCTCTTTGATACGGCTTGGCACATATTGCTCCACAATCCGTCTATATACCGTTTTACCTGTTCGCGGTTGGCATCGCTCATTTTTTCTTCGGTATACATTTCTGTGGCACTCTTGTATTTGCCTACCTTTATTACTTGCATCTTGACGCCAAATTTGGCCAGCAGGTCTTTTACAAATATGGGCTCTGATGCTATACCATGCCAGTCAAGATTGCCTTGTGGGTTAAGATATACCTTGTTGGCTACAGATGCCAGGTAGTATGTGCCTTGGGTATAGGTTTCGGCATAAGCTATTATCCATTTTCCACTTTTGCGGAAATCGGCCAGTGCATCTCTCATTTCCTGTAGTGTGGCGAAATCGGTGCTGAATAGTCCGGCCTCTATATATATACCCTTGATATCATCGTTGTTTTTGGCCTTTTTGATGGCGGCCAACGTACTTTCCAAACCGGGACTTCCGGCGGCATTTCTTGTAAGTTTGGTCAGATAGCTATCTTGATCGCGCTCTTTCATGATGCCAGAGAGGTTGATGACCAAGACAGAGTTCTCTTCTACATTTTTAGTGGCTTCGCTTGATGCTATCATGCCGATCAGACTCATAACGCCTATGGCACCGATGATAAGACCGCAAGCCAAGAGGCCTACTATTGTAGCCAAAACTTGTTTTATAAAACTGTTCATAATGGTGTGTAATTTATACCTTATTATATATAATATGATGCAAAAATAGTGAAAATCGCTTGAAGAAGCAAATAATCAGGATATTTTCCCATTCAAAAGGATAATTTATATTCATTGACGCTGTACTTTTTTCAATTCGAGGTGTAGTTGACTGGGGGAAGGCTTGTGTGAAATGCAAAGACCCAACATTCGAGTCATACGCGCAAACGCCCCCTAAAGCGCGGATGTTGAAAAAGTTAAATATGCTTAACAAGAAAATGCCAAAATACTCCCATATTTTGGCGCGAATTTAACTTTGAGCGCATTTTCGGCATTTATATAAGGGCAAAAAGTACCTCCAAATTTCTAAAGTTATCCTTTAGCG
>CAVHVH010000167.1:0-4550 GCA_963639385.1 Oscillospiraceae bacterium | reverse complement strand
TTGCCATATAGGTCGTGCTTGGCCTGCATTTGCAGACTGCCCCAAGTACCCAAATCGCTCCAACCGAAATCTGCAGGACAAACAAATATTTCTTCTACACGCTCCATAATGGCATAGTCTACAGAAATATTCTCACATTCAGGATAAACTTCATTGATAAGCCGCTGCTCGTCGGGAGTTCCATATACACTCAATAAATTTTCAAAAATCTTGGCAATGGCGGGTTGGTATACCCTAAAAGCGTTTACAATAGTACTTACACTCCAAATAAATATACCTGCATTCCAGAAATAGTCACTTTCTTTTATATACTCCTGGGCTGTTTCAAGATTGGGCTTCTCCTTGAACTTATCTACACGAAATATCTGCTTCTGCCGCAATGAGCTCATACTCAAATCGGCTTTAATATACCCATATCCTGTTTCTGGACGATTAGGCTTCATTCCCAAAGTAACGATAGCATCAGAATCCTGGGTAAAATCCATACATAATTTAATGATGCGCCTAAATTCTTCAACATCGGTCACTATATGATCGCTTGGCGATACAACTATATTTGCCTTGGGGTCTATAGATTTTATACGCCAACTTACGTAGGCTATGCAGGGTGCCGTATTACGCCGGCAAGGTTCTTGGAGTATGTTTTCATATGGTATTTCGGGTAGTTGCTGATGTACCAAATCTACATATCGTTGATTTGTAATCACCCATATATTCTTAGGATCAAAACCCGAAAAGCGCTCATAAGTCAACTGAAGCAATGACTTTCCTATTCCCAAAACATCAATAAACTGTTTTGGACGTTCTGAAGTACTCATCGGCCAAAAGCGACTTCCTACTCCGCCTGCCATAATTACAAGATGATTATTACTTCTGACCATTTATTGCAAATTTTAAAGGTGGTATGAATACCACCACAAGTTTGTACATTGTTTAAAAATGGTGTTTTATCGCGCCTCTAAGGTTAAAAGTGAAAGCTCACTAAGTGGTAATGCTCACATTTCTCCTACGCATTCTTACACTTCGTATTCGAAGATATCATCGAATAATAACCTAAACCGTCTTATAGACCCACCATTAAGGAATACAAAAATATGAAAATATTTTTATACGTAAAAAGAAAAGGGCGAATATTTTCTAAAAGAGAGATAACGACGTATCTTCATCTGGCAACGAAGACGAATCTTTAGGTTCTACCTTGTCAAACTGCAATTGCATTTGCTTCCAAAACTCCGATTTGTAATCAATATAATATATACCTCTTGAAGAACTTTTCTTGATTACAGAACCAGGCTTATGAGAGCTACGAATAAGATAAGAGGAAACCCATTTGTAAACCGCCGTATAATCCAAGGGAGCAAAAAATGAATTCTCTGAATTATAAACATACCGGGAGATGGCTTTTACCGACAACCCTTCCTCCCCGGATGAATACAATACATCTATTATACGTTTCTCGTAATTCATTTTTTACTAAAGGGTGTTGTAAAAAAAAAGCCACACCCTATTCATTAAGTGTGGCCTTTTTTAATATTGTCTTAATTAGGCAAGAGCTACTTTGTTGTCCTCGCCCTTAATTTTGCCTTCTTTGAAAAGCCAGCCCATACCTACAAGGGCTTCATCTTCTGTAATCTTTGCACACTTAGCAATCTCTGCTACAGTGAGTGCCTTCTCAGCAGTTGCCAAAGCCTGATAAACATCACCTGCTTTGAAACCTACATTCTCTGCAGTCAATACAACTGATTTTGCAACTGTCTTCTTAACTGTTGTTTTTTTGGCTGTTGTAGTTTTTGAAGTTGCAACTGCCTTTGTTGTTTTCTTTTCTGTCATAATTTAGTAAAAATTTATATCTACAGTCTCTCAATCTTTCTATTTCATACTTTTTACGGTACAAAGATAATAATTTATTCGCCTTAACTGCAAATATATTCAAAAAAACATAACAAAATCAGCACTTTTAGCGAAATTATTCACTTACTCTTGATTCAAATCAACCTTGATTTTCAATTCATCCAACTGCTTAGGAGCCAAAACAGAAGGTGCGTCGAGCATAACATCGCGACCCGAATTATTCTTGGGGAAAGCAATACAATCACGAATCGAATCAAGTCCGGCCATGATAGATACGTAGCGGTCGAGACCAAATGCAAGACCAGCATGAGGAGGTGCTCCATACTTGAATGCATTCATCAAGAAACCAAACTGAGCTTCAGCACTTTCTTTGGTAAAGCCAAGTATCTTAAACATTTTTTCCTGAAGGTTGGAGTCATGAATACGCAGTGAACCTCCACCAACTTCTATTCCGTTACATACAAAATCATAGGCCTTGGCACGAACCCGTTCGGGATGCTCGTCCAAAAGAGGGATATCGTCTGGATTGGGCATGGTAAACGGATGGTGAGTTGCCATTAAGCGCTGCTCTTCATCTGACCATTCGAAAAGCGGGAAGTCAACAATCCAAAGGCACTCAAACTTATTCTTGTTACGCAGGCCAAGGCGCTCACCCATCTCCAAACGAAGTGCACAAAGTTGTACACGTACCTTATTGGCTGGGCTACCACTGAGGATGAGAACTAAGTCGCCATCTTTTGCACCAGTCTTTTCCTTTACCTCGGCCAATACTTCTGGGCCATAGAATTTATCTACTGAACTCTTTGTAGTTCCGTCTTCATTATACTTGATATACACCAATCCCTTAGCCCCTATCTGGGGACGTTTAACAAAATTGGTCAACTCGTCAAGTTGCTTGCGGGTATAATTGGCGCATCCGGGCACACAAATAGCACCTATGTATGCAGCCTCATTGAATACTGCAAAATCTGCCTTGCCGTCAAACACGTCTTTCAGTTCTACAAACTCCATGCCGAAACGCAAGTCGGGCTTGTCTGAACCAAATCTACGCATAGCTTCGTGCCATGTCATTTGCGGAAGTTGGGCCGGAAGCTCTACGCCCCTAACCTCTTTAAACAACATGCGGCTCATATCTTCAAAGATCGATATAACATCTTCTTGATTAACAAAACTCATCTCACAGTCTACCTGAGTAAATTCAGGTTGTCTGTCGGCACGTAAGTCTTCATCACGGAAGCATTTTGCTATTTGGAAATAACGGTCGAAGCCGGCAACCATCAAAAGTTGTTTCAATGTCTGCGGACTCTGTGGCAATGCATAGAACTGACCGGGATTCATACGCGAAGGCACCACAAAATCGCGGGCCCCTTCGGGGGTAGAACCTATAAGAATTGGAGTTTCAACTTCTATAAACTGCTTGGAGTCAAGAAAATTGCGGATAAGGATTGTCATTCTGTGACGCAACTCCAAATTACGGCGAACAACATTACGACGAAGATCCAAATAACGGTATTTCATACGCAGGTCATCACCTCCGTCTGTATTGTCTTCTATTGTGAACGGAGGTACAGCACTTGGACTCAATATATTCAATTCTGAAACCAGTATCTCTATATCTCCGGTTGCTATCTTCTCATTCTTGTTCTGCCTTTCACTTACTACACCCTTAGCCTGGATACAATACTCTCTGCCCAAGCGATTGGCCTGTTCACACAAACCCGCATTGGCTGACTCGTCAAAAACAAGCTGGGTTATACCGTAACGGTCACGCAAGTCAACAAAGGTCATACCACCCATTTTTCTTACTTTCTGCACCCAACCTGCCAAGGTTACTTCTGTATCTTTATCGGCAAGGCGAAGTTCGCCACAAGTTTTAGTTCTATACATATTATTTATATATTTATTCTATCTTGCAAAATTACTATTTTTGAAGATAACATCAAAACAAAAACGATTAATATCTTGAGGGTTCTGCCCAAATCTGCGTCATGTTCAACTGTCAATCACTTCAGACTTCAGTACCCCCCACTACTGGGATATACTAAAAAAATCCTAACTGCGATAATGCAGTTAGGATTTTATTACGATTTGCTTTACAGGGCAATCTTATTCTGCTGCAGGAGCCTCCTCAGCTGGAGTCTCTACGGTTGCAGTTTCTGCTGCAGTAGCTTCGGCTACTTCTGCAGAAGCGTTTTCAGCAACAACCTTTACAGGAACTTTAACCTCTACCTCTTTGTGGAAGTGAACGGTTGCTTCGTAGTCGCCTACTGCCTTTGCATCGTGCATAGTGATAATCTTGCGATCGATGTCAAAGCCCTTCTTAGCGAGAGCTTCTGCTACAGATGCAGCATTAACCGATCCGTAAGTTACACCAGTAGCCGAAACCTTAGCTTCGATTACCAACTCAACTCCGTTCAGAGCATCTGCCTTCTTCTGTGCCTCGGCCTTGATAGCTGCAAGCTTATGAGCCTGCTGCTTCAAATTCTCTGACAACACTTTCTTGGCACTTTCTGAAGCGATAACACCTTTCCCTGTTGGGATAAGATAGTTACGACCGTAACCGCTCTTTACATTAACTATATCGTTCTTGTATCCAAGACCGATGATATCTTCTTTCAATATAATCTCCATTGTGCTTCCTCCTTTTTATTTCATCAAGTCAGTTACATAAGGAAGCAATGCTATCTGGCGAGCACGCT
>CAVHVH010000166.1:0-4658 GCA_963639385.1 Oscillospiraceae bacterium | reverse complement strand
TGAAGCTGATTCACGGCCGTTCTTAGAACTACCAACACCTTTTTTATGTGCCATTCTGAATTCCTCCTAATTTAAGCGACTACTTGTTTAACTTCTAGCTGTGTGAATTGGGCGCGATGACCATTCTTTTTACGATAGTCTTTACGACGCTTCATCTTGAAAACGATGACTTTGTCACCCTTAACCAAAGGATTCACAACTTCTACTACTACTTTTGCACCCTCAACAGTTGGTGCGCCTACTGTGACTGCTCCGTCTTTATCTACAAGGAGCACTTTGTCAAATTCAACGGTTTTTCCAATTTCAACATCTTTGATGCGGTGAACAAAGAGTTTTTGCCCTTCTTCAACCTTGAATTGTTGACCGTTAATTTCTACAATTGCGTACATTGTTTATAAATTATAAGTTTTTCCGCCAGGCGGCTGGCCTGCTCCAACTCTTGTTCGAGCCCGAACGGACTAAATCGGTTGCAAAATTACTATTTTTTATAAAGATAGCCTTTTTTTACTTATACATATTTTAATCTATTAAGCATATTTAACGGATTGATAGCTAAAATTCAAATCGTATGCGGGCATTTATCATACGTTTTGTAAGATAATTTGGTACCGCATATTGATGGTTAGCGATATCGGTAATCCAATAATAGCTATTTACATTATTAATACCTAGTATATTGAGACAATCTATTCCAATCCATATATTGCGAAATGGAATATTCTTGTTTTTGTTTTCATTGGCAACTAAACGGTAGCTCATTCCTATGTCAGCTCGTTTGTAGGCAGGAGTTCTAAAAGAATTACGTTCTGTTTCCTTGTGTGGGGCAGAGAATGGCAACCCATCGGCAAAGGCAACTCTGAGTGCCATTTTCCATTTGTCTGTTCCTGGGAAATAATCGGTAAAAAACATATTCATTGACCAGCGTTGGTCTGTAGGTAACGGCATATTACGACCATTTAGTTCCATTTGAGTTTTCATTAGAGAGACGGAAATCCAAGAATCGGTACCTGGAACAAACTCTCCATACAATTTCAGATCTAAACCGGTTGCATAACCGCTGCATACATTGTCTCCGTAATATACCACTTTGACATTGTTTATAGAATACGGGATAAGATTCTGCAAGATTTTATAATAAGCTTCTGCCGAGAATTTAAATGGTCGCCCCATGCTTTTGAATCTATAATCATAACCTATTACAAAATGTATGGAGTGTTGGCTCTTTATCTTTTGATTAAGTTTTGCTATTGTAACATGATTAATAGTAGTTGTATCGCGTAATTCTTTATAAAAAGGTGACTGATAGTATACACCGGCAGCTAGTCGCCATGTGGTATTAGGATTCCAGCCAGGAATGATTCCTAATGAAATGCGAGGAGAGAGTATGGTTTCTCGATTGAAATTCCAGTGGCTAATACGAAGCCCGTAGTTAAGGGTATATAGCGTTGTAGTACTATCGTTCCCAGAAGTAAAACGCCACGTGTCTTGCATGTATGTCTCAACGCGTGATGCGTCTAACTGATTATTAGAACGCATAGAGTAAATCATATACAAGTCTTTTCCTGTATTTGGAATGTTGTATCCAGCAGAATCGCGCATTTCGTATTCTATGGAGTTTTCTTTAACATGTTCTTTCTTTAATGTCAATGCAGCTTCTATATCATGCTTTTTCGCCTTACTTTGAAACATCATCTTAATACTTTGTACATGGGCTTCTAGATAGTTTCGGGCATGTTCAAAATAAGTACCTACAGCCATATCATCGCCAGTTTCAGTTTGATTGAGCCAGTATTGTCCTTGGATATCATAGGTTTCACGTTCCTTTGTTGAAAATGCTGACGCTATGAGAGCTAATTGCGAATTTATATTTAAGGCCTTTTTTATAGACAGAGAGCCAAAATAAGTACGAAACAAATCTTTCTCTTTTCCATCAAAATAAACTTTAAAGTTCATTACATTTTGCATTGTACCGAATGCCGTGTTTCGGTCTTTGGGAAAGAAATTGTAATGACTATCAGAAATATTTCCAATAAAGTCAATTTGCCATCGCTTGTTAAGACTATAACTTAGGTAGGTCTGATAATCTAGGAAATTAGGTTTATATTCTCCGTTAGTTTGCAGTGACCCTAGTAAATATTTATTGGTTTTATATCTTATTCCGTTTGCCCATGCTATTTTTTTTGTAGCAAAACCGATATAGGTACTTGCCCCTAACAAACTGGCAGAGACGCTTGACTCAAATTCTTTTGGCTTTTTATAGGTTATGTCCAAAGCAGAGGACATCTTATCGCCGTATTTGGCCTCAAAGCCACCTGCAGAAAATCCGATTCTTTCCACCATATCAGAATTTATTACAGACAAACCTTCTTGTTGACCAGATCTGATTAAAAAAGGCCTATATACCTCTACATTATTTATATATACACTATTTTCGTTAAAAGAGCCGCCTCTAACATTGTACTGCGAACTGAGTTCACTATGTGTTGATACCCCAGCTTGGCTCTGTATGAGTTCCTCTACTGCATTTCCGCCTACAGAGGGGGAAATCTTTATATCTTTTGTATTTAATTCTTGTGTTTGCCCACTTTGAATTCTCTCACCTTTAACTTCCACATCTCCAATGGTATTCATATCAGTGTATAGCACTATATGTAAGTTCTGTTTTCCTTTTGGGTTACGTAGAACACGTACCTTGTGACGATAACCCAACATGGAAAACCTTATTGCTACGGAGTCGGCAGACTGAAGCGTCATAGTAAACAAGCCTTTTACAGACGTAACAGTAGCTTTGTTTTGACTGGCACAAATTACAGATGCAAACTCTAAAGGATTGTCTTGAGCATCCGTAACACGTCCCTGCAAGACAATACTTTGACAGAATGTAGAAATACACGCAAAAAAGTTTATAAAAAGAAAAAATACTATTTTTTTCATATTGGTATAACGATATTTTTTATAAAATATTGTGTGTACCCTTCTTTTGTTATCATTTGATTTTATTTCAACTCAAAATACATATTTATGCAGTAGTATCGTCAATTTTATTAACATTACTCCACAAAATAATAATCTTGAAATCTGTCAAATTTATGGAACTAACCAATATCAAATTCTTGAAAATATCTATTGTAATTCTAAATTTATAGGGTAGGGTAATGTATAAAAAAATATCCCTGCAACTATAATCATTGCAGGGATATATTATAATAGTGTAACTGCTATTTATTTTTTGTTAAGAGCAAGATCTATTGCAACAGCGATGGCCACAGTGGCACCAACCATAGGGTTATTACCAATTCCTAGGAAGCCCATCATTTCTACGTGGGCAGGAACAGACGAAGAACCTGCAAATTGAGCGTCTGAGTGCATACGACCAAGAGTATCGGTCATACCATAAGAAGCTGGACCAGCTGCCATGTTATCAGGGTGCAATGTTCTACCAGTACCACCACCAGACGCTACAGAGAAATATGGTTTTCCAGCAAGGACACGCTCTTTTTTGTATGTACCAGCTACAGGATGCTGGAAGCGGGTTGGATTAGTAGAGTTTCCTGTTATAGAAACATCAACATCCTCACTCCAATTGATAGCAACACCTTCTCTCACATCATCGGCACCATAGCAGTTTACTTTGGCACGGGGACCGTCACTATAGGGTATGCGCTTTACAACCTCAAGTTTGCCAGTATAATAGTCAAACTTGGTTTGTACATATGTAAAACCATTGATACGGCTGATAATCTGGGCTGCATCTTTGCCAAGGCCATTAAGGATTACACGCAGAGGGTTCTTGCGCACCTTGTTAGCCATTTCTGCTATCTTAATAGCGCCTTCTGCAGCTGCAAAAGATTCGTGGCCTGCCAAGAAGGCAAAGCACTGTGTTTCTTCGCGAAGCAAGCGAGCGGCAAGATTTCCGTGGCCAAGACCTACTTTGCGATCATCGGCTACTGACCCTGGAATACAGAAACTCTGTAGGCCAATACCTATTGCTTCTGCCGCATCAGCAGCAGTCTTTACACCTTTTTTTATTGCTATAGCGGCACCACATACATATGCCCACTTGGCATTCTCAAAGCAAATGCGTTGGGTTTCTTCACACATCAAATAGGGATCTACGCCAGCAGCTTCACATATTTGATTAGCTTCCTCTACACTACTGATACCATTTGCATTCAGAGCGGCCAATACCTGCTTTTCGCGACGTTCTTGGCTTTCGTAACTTACTTTTCTAATCATAGTTGTGTGCCTCCTTATTCTTTACGTGGATCAATTGATTTAACAACACCTTGCTCGGCAGTAGTACGTCCATAGCGACCGGTAAATTTCTTAACAGCCTCGTTGGCATCCATACCATCTTTTATAGCTTCCATCATTTTGCCGAGGTGTACATATTCGTAACCGCATACCAGACTGTCTTTATCAAGGAACATCTTGGTAATGTAACCTTCAGTAAGTTCAAGATAACGTGTACCCTTAGCAACTGTTCCATATAAAGTACCTGTCTGTGAACGAAGACCTTTTCCAAGATCTTCTAGACCAGCTCCAATAACTAGACCACCTTCAGAAAAAGCACTTTGGCTACGGCCATATACTATTTGAAGAAAGAGTTCGCGCATTGCAGTATTGATAGCATCGCAAACGAGGTCGGTGTTCAGCGC
>CAVHVH010000165.1:1281-4661 GCA_963639385.1 Oscillospiraceae bacterium | reverse complement strand
GCCGAAAATGCGTTCAATGAGTAATTCGTGCCGAAATTTGCGAGTATTTTGGCACTTTTCCATTAAGAAAATTTAACTTTTCTGAATTTTGCATTTATGTGGCGAATCAGGCCAACAGACACTTGTTTTTCTACCATAGAAATTGTGGTTCTATATAGGCGGTGGTAATTTATAGAACCACCCTATATACTTTTTCTATCCTGCATAACCATTTTTGGGGTACATGGGCAACTTTGCAACCGTGTTGCATTTCTTTGTATGTACCTTTGCACCAGAAACCCCAAATAGAGAGTAGTAGTTAGAACTGCCAGTAAGTTTAGGACCACCCTTTATTTATTAAAACACCCCTATTAATAAGGTACAAACATAAATAATATAATAATGGAAAAGAATAACCACAACCACAACTGTTGCACGTGTCACACTCACGAGCACTCTCATGCTAATGTTCATACTCACGAGCATTCTCACTCTCATGAACATTCCCATTCCCATGAACATACTCATAGTCACGAACATTCTGGCCTCGTTTCCCGTGCCATACGTATAGTGGTGGCCGCGGTGTTGCTGGCCGCGGCCGCTGTGGTAGAACAAATCTGCCAATTGCCTACATGGCAGTTGCTATTAATCTATCTTGTGCCTTACCTGTTGGTAGGGTACAGTACGCTGGGCGAGGCCGTTGAAGGTATAGTACATGGCGATATGTTCAACGAAGATTTCCTAATGGCCGTAGCTACCATAGGTGCCCTATGTATAGGCTTCTTTCCCGGTGCCGATACCGAGTTTGCCGAAGCTGTATTTGTGATGCTTTTCTTCCAGATAGGCGAACTCTTTGAAGGTTATGCCGAGGGCAAAAGTCGTGATAGCATATCGCATCTAATGGATATACGGCCCGATGTGGCTTATGTAGAGCACGATGGCCAGGTACAGGCAGTGTCGCCCGCTGAGGTGCAGGTTGGTCAGGTTATCGTAGTGCGTCCCGGCGAGAAAGTGCCTCTCGACGGCACGGTAGTAGAGGGCAATTCGGCCTTGAATACGCTTGCTCTTACTGGCGAGAGCGTGCCCCGCAGTATAGATCAGGGCGATGAGGCACTATCTGGTTGCGTTAATCTTACAGGGGTAGTGCGCATACGTACCACAAAGACTTTTGGACAGAGTACCGTGTCAAAGATTATAGCTCTGGTAGAGAGTGCCGATGACCACAAATCGCATAGCGAAGCCTTTATAACTCGCTTTGCCCGAGTGTACACGCCAGTGGTGGTCTTTGCAGCCTTGGCTTTGGCCGTATTTCCGCCGCTGTTAGGAGCTATGGGCGTGGCTCAGGGAGTAGTAGGTACGGGCAGCTTTGGCAGCCTCTTCCCCATGTGGCTCAATCGTGCTCTTACATTCTTGGTAGTGTCTTGCCCCTGCGCTTTGGTTATCAGCGTGCCACTAACCTTTTTCGGTGGCATAGGCGGAGCTTCGCGCCGTGGCATACTGGTCAAGGGTAGTAACTATATTGATGCCTTGGCCAAGGTGGGTACTGTAGTTTTCGACAAGACTGGTACCCTTACCCATGGAGAGTTTGCTGTTGAGGCTGTGCATACCGGCGACATTTGTCCCGATACGGCCGCCACGGCCTCTGAATACGGCGATATGGAAAAAACAGTGCTGCATTTGGCGGCCCATGCCGAGCATTTTACCACTCATCCTATTGGTGCCGCCCTGCGTTCAGCCTTTGCCGGCGAGGATACTGATGGTTGCCAGGTAACTAATGTGGAGGAGATAGCCGGAAAGGGCATACGTGCCCAGGTTAATGGTCACCAGGTGTGTGTAGGCAATAGTAAGTTGATGGAAACTGTAGGAGCCGCATGGCACGACTGCACGGCCGTAGGAACTTTTGCCCATGTGGCTATTGACGGGCGCTATGCCGGACACATAGTGATAAACGATACCATAAAGGAGGGCGCTGCCGAAGCCGTGGCCCAACTGAAGAGTATAGGGGTTAACCGTACAGTGATGCTTACCGGCGACCGTAAGGCTGTGGCCGCCCATGTGGCTTCTCTCTTGGGGATAGACGAGTGTAGGGCTGAGCTATTGCCTACCGACAAAGTTAGCGAACTTAGACAACTGCTGAGCGAAAAGCCGACCACAAATACTTTAGCCTATGTGGGCGATGGCATAAACGATGCCCCCGTGCTGAAGCTGGCCGATGTAGGTATAGCCATGGGAGCATTGGGTAGCGATGCCGCCATAGAGGCGGCCGACGTGGTACTGATGGACGACGACCCCCGCAAGATATCCTTAGCCATAAGGATAGCCCGGCGCACCATAGGTATAGCCCGTCAGAATGTGGCCTTTGCCATAGGCGTTAAAGTGGCAGTCTTGGCTCTTGCTACCGTAGGACTGGGCACTATGTGGATGGCTGTGTTTGCCGATGTAGGCGTTACCGTGCTGGCCGTGCTCAACGCTATGCGTGCACTTAAGGTAATGGTGAATGAATAAAGCCATCTTATAAATATTTGTGACGTAATATGCTGTATTTCAGTTTGTACGCTATTGTCAAATCACATTTTAAGGGGGAATAATGTGCGTTTCATACACATTTCATGAGGGAATGTTTCCGAAAATAAAACATTGAATGATGATTTGTAAACCGTACTCAAACAAAAATCCCGTATAACCGGATGGGTTATACGGGATTTTGATGCTTGTTGGCCTTAGCCCTCTTTACTGGAAGGTAAAGATGGGGTAGTGGCTCTTATCTGATATAACTCCCACTTTGTCATAATATACATAGGCAAACTGCGTATTGGTTTTCTTTGTGCCTATACCTATGTCTGTAATCTTAGCGCCATCATAAGTAACATTGTTGCAGTTTATTTTAAGACCGCTAAACTGCTTTGTGGCGTTGGCGATTTCGGCTGATGTACTGGTGTAGTCTTGGAACAGAATGAAACCGGTATATTGGCCACCTGTGAAAGAAGTATCAGCGTACTTGTAGTTGCAATCCTTGATGTTTACAGTAAAACTGTTGGCATTGAACTTATTGCTTATGCGCAGTGGGTTTGAAGTGTTAGATAGTTCAAATTCACAATTCTCAATGTTCACCACGCTGCCGTCTGGCAAACCAAAGATAAGAATGCTATTATTGGTAAGCTTAGGACCAAACTTACAGTTCTTTACTGTAATATCCCTTGAAATGGGGTTACTGTTCAGGTTTATCTCTATGGCGTTGTATCCATCTGTAGTACCCGTAAAGTCTACACCGTCAATAACAACTTTACCAGGGGTGTTGATGTTTATGCGAGAATTGCCGCAAGTTTTTTTTGGGAAAGCACCAGTAACCTTTACATCCTTCAAGGTAACGCCTGATGAAGCGGTAATGTTAAGTCCAGATG
>CAVHVH010000165.1:0-1271 GCA_963639385.1 Oscillospiraceae bacterium | reverse complement strand
CAGATGCGTCTACCGTACCATTAGATATGGTAACAGAATTAGCGGTTATAGCGTATTTTTTATTTGATTGTGTTGCATCTGTAAGTTCTCCGCCGTTAAGGTCTACAGTAAGATTTGTTTTGGCTTTATCCTCTGCAGAGGTTTTGTTTATATAGTCGTTAAGTGCGTCAACTCCTGTAATAGGTGTTTCTATTACACCAGTAATGGTGCTTAGACTTAATTCGAAGCTTACCCAGTCGCAACGATTAATGGTGTTGGCAGTAGTGTTGGTAACGCTCTTCAGTTCGGTGTTTCCGCTCATGGCTGCAATCTTGATACTGTTATAGGTGCCTGTAGGTACGGGCAGATAGAAGTACATAATGCCAGATGCAGTAGTCTTGTTAAAGGTGAACTTTACACTCTTTACGCCATCATCAGTGGTAGCTACTTGGGGAGCAGCGCCAGTTAGGTCTACGCTGAAGTCGCCGCTAATGGCCTTGTCTGTGGTAACCACAAAGTTGTCGGCCCCTGCGGGCATCTGTATCTTAAATGCTATTACACCGCCTACATGCATGAAGTTTAATGTAGATGCTCCTTCACCAAAAGTGGCTACCATAGGGTCGTCGGCTTTTGCGCTCTGTGCTCTTGTGGCGGGGTAGTTAACAGTAAGAGTACCATCGGTATAGCTCTTTGCAGCCGATACGGGGAATACGGCCACATCTTTCAGTATACTTGTTACGTCTTCGTAAGTGGCTACGGCAGTACCTGCACCCGACTTGAATTTTAGGGTTTCGAACTTGCTTCCGGTCCATGCGCAGGCATCATCACCATTTGACCATACAAAGGCACCATTGCCAGCGTTATACGAGCGGGTAGCGCCTGTATTTTCTACTGTGGCAGTATAGGTTTTGGGGCTGTTGACAGCTTGGTCAAGGTCTTGGCTACAGCTGCTGGCCAAAGCCATAATGGCCATACAGAGAGCACTTGTTACATGTAGTTTTTTCATATTGTTGTTTGTTTTAAGTGTTTGTTTTGTGAAATTTGTACTTATCCTAAGGATGGCTTTATACCATCCTTAGGAGGCCTAAAAAAAGTTGTTGTTTGTTTAGTGGCGGTATAAATTACCACTGTTTGTTTGATTATGTGATAGTATTTAACCTTGTTTAGGCGTTTTTCTTATTCTTCGTTAGAATCGTCTTCTTTCATAGAATGCCAAGAACCTTCTCCCGGTTTCTCGTTGTATCCTTCGGTTCCGCTTCCGGCCAAAATTGTGGTAGGACTTACTTTACTGT
>CAVHVH010000164.1:0-4673 GCA_963639385.1 Oscillospiraceae bacterium | reverse complement strand
TTTAAAGACTACGATAGAAATGACCGATGCCAAATACGCCACCGCTTATCAGAATCTTGGTTGGGTTATGCCCGAGAATTTGAAAGGAGCTGTTGTAACAAGTGCTACTTCAGGCGGTTCATTGACAGTTGATTACAAATATAATAGCGGCACTGTTGTCCCGGCCCAATCGGCTCTGCTGCTGAGTGGTGAAGCGGGAAATTACGAGGCTTCCTTAAAATTGGAAGAAGCGACAACAGACCAAAACCTCTTGAAAGGAACAAGTGAAAATGCAACAACAACCTCTGATGAAGCTAATGCAAAATTCTATAAGTTGTCTGATGGCTCTAAGGGTATAGGTTTCTATTATGGAGCCGAAAATGGCGCAGCTTTCACTAACGAAGCCAATCGTGCTTATCTTGTTGTCTCTACTATGACAAATGCACCCAAGGCCTTTTCTCTTGCTGATAGCGTAACAGGTATAAATGGCTTGCAGACCGACCGTATTGCCAATGGCGCAGTCTACAATCTGCAAGGTGTTAAGATGGGCTTTTCAGAAAAGTTGCCTAATGGAGTATATATTAAGAATGGTAAGAAATTTATTGTAAAATAAACAGATATGAGACAGTACGAAAAACCGCAGATTAAGGTTGTGAGAATACTTATAGACAATTCATTGTTGGCCGGATCGTTTGGTGTAAACGATGAGACGAGTGATTCAAGACAGTTGGTAAAACCATCTGGAGATTTTGAAGAAGAGTCTTGGGAGGAAGAGAATACCATGAATTCTGTAAATGCGTGGTAATTTTTAGGATTGTCCTTTTAGATATATAGTATGAAGCATCTTTTTGGTACCCCAATTATTTCTTCATCGTTACTAATAGCAGTTGTGTTCTTTTGGAGCACAACTGCTATTGCTGCCCAACAGCAGAAGCGGTTTACGGTGATGGGTATAGGCGATTCTATTACAGAGGGAGGTGCTTCATTTTCTTCCTATCTCTATCCCTTGTGGGAAAAGCTCTTTTCGGCAGGGTATAATTTTGAATTCATTGGTCCACGCCAGAGTGAGTGTCGTATCGGTAAACTAAAGCATTGTGGATTTAGTGGCAAGAATGCCGAGTTTATAGCATCCCAGGTGGATAGTGTCTATCGTAAATATCCTGCAGACTTTGTATTGATTCATGCTGGGCACAATCATTTTGTTGAGGAGAAACCAGTAAAAGGAATAATTGCCGCTTATCGCAAGATGATAACTACCATCTTAAAGGTAAACCCGAGTGCTCATATCTTGATGGCCCAGGTGGTGGGTAGTGGTAAACTTCCGAAGTATTCATATATTCCCCAGTTGAATAAAGAAATTGCAAAGATGGTTAATAGTTACCATTCTTCTCAAATTGTATTGGTCAACCAAAACAAGGGGTTTGAGTGGGAAACGATGACTATAGCAGACAAGGTGCACCCTAACAAAAAGGGTAGGGAGCAGATGGCAAATGTGTGGCTCACGGCTCTGTGCCCTCTTTTGCAACAACCGCCGTATCAATTTTCAGTAGAGCGTATCCCTTATAAGACGTTGGCTTCTGGTGATAGTCTCTATGCCCATGTTTTTCGGCCAAAGAAGAATAAAATGCATTCTGCCATGGCCTGGTTCTTTGCCGGTGGTTGGAAGTATGGTTCTCCTTTGCAGTTTTATAGAGAGGCTGCTTATCTTTCAGAGTCGGGTATCTTGTCGGTATCTTTTGATTACCGTATTTCCTATCTTTACCATACTACTCATCAAGAAGCGCTGGAAGATGCAAAGGATGCTGTAAGATGGATGAGAAAAAATGCTGATGATTTGGGCATATCCGCCGACAGTATTGCTGTAGGGGGCGCTTCGGCAGGAGCTTGTATGGCTGCATTGTTGGGCAGTCTGGATAGAGCTGGCCAGGATAGCCTTGCCATTCCGAACCTATTATTGTTGGAATATCCTACCTTGACTTTGCCTAAAGAGGAAGTACGAGAGAAAATGCCTCCGATGCTACTTTGTATGGGTACTAACGATGGGTTTACACCCATGGATGTAGTGGAAGACTATATAAATAAGGTTACGGCATTGGGCAATGAATGCGAGTTTCATCCCTTTGAGGGGTGTGGTCATCCTATATTCTATTATCGCAAACCACTTACGAAAGATTACGATATATTGCTATCGCTGATAGAGAGGTTCTTACGTAGGCATGGGTATCTCTCAATATGATTTTATAGACAATTTATTAGAACCAACATAACTAAAACATAACATTGTAATGAAAACCATTAAAAAAATAATCGTGTTAGCATGGCTGCTAATATTTAGCAGTCAGATTTATGCAAGTGATGATGGCGTTATCCGCATCCTTGCTATTGGAAACAGTTTCTCGCAAGATGCCATAGAGAATTATCTCCATCAGATGGCAGAAGCAAGTGGTAAACAAACCATTATAGCCAATATGTATATTGGGGGGTGCTCTTTGGAAAGACATTACAATAATGCCAAGGATAATTTGGCTGCTTATTCTTACCGCAAGATTGGTGTGAATGGAGAGAAAGTAACCCAAGAAAAGGTATCCTTGGAAACCGCTTTACAAGATGAGAAATGGGATTATGTTAGTTTGCAGCAAGCCAGCCCCTTATCGGGACAGTATAACACATATACTCCTTATCTAAGCTATTTGGTCAATTATGTCAAGAGCTTAACCCCTGCCGATGTCAAGTTAGTGTGGCATCAAACTTGGGCATATGCTGCCAATTGTTCACTTTCAGGTTTTGCCAATTACAATAAGGACCAAACAACAATGTACAAAGCCATTGTTGAGGCAGCCCGACAGGCAGTAAAAGATTATGGTTTTGATATACTTGTACCCGTGGGAACGGCAGTGCAGAATGCCCGCACTACATTTATTGGTGACAGGATGAACCGTGATGGTCAGCACCTAAATGTATATTATGGTAGGTATACGGCTGCTTGCACTTGGTTGGAGGCAGTGTTAGGTGTAAACCCTGTAGGTTGTACCTTTGTGGCTCCCAATGTGAATGATAATTTGAAGTTGGCAACACAGACCGCTGCCCATAAAGCATGTCAGAATCCTGATGTTGTGACAGATTTAAGTTATATCGAGCAATCAGCAAGTGGTAAAGCGTATTTTGTGCGTGCCGACAATGACCCAAAGGTAAAAGAGGATGGAGACGGGTTGTCGTGGGATAATGCTTTCACGTTGAAAGGCTTTGTTAGCCATATAGCCAATGGAACCCCTGGTGATACCTATTATTTTGCAGGAGGAACTTATTACCCAACAGAAACTATCAATATAGCTGAGCCATATATACTCATGGGCGGCTACGATCCACAGCTTACAGGAACCAATGTTCCCTCTTTAACCTATCCATCACAAACACCAACTATTTTTTCGGGTGATGCCAATCAGTCAGGTACATTCGATACGGGCGATTTGGATCAGGTGTTTCTTGTCAACCTTGCTGGAACTTTAGAAAGCAATGTGAAGATGCAAATACAAGGAATAGATTTTACGGGAGCTTATTGTGCCAATACTGCATCAGATGCTTCTCTTGGTGCATTACATCTTCAAGATTGTAACAATGTAGTATTGCAGAACTGTCGTTTCTATAAGAATAAGTCTGCTGGGTATGGCGGCATAGCCCTGCGTGCAGAATATAGTACAATGCACGTACTTGATAGCGAGTTTACAGACAATGAGGCCGATAGTCGTGGTGCTGCCATTCGCCTCTCTTCTAATAGCAATGCAAAGGGATACAGTACATTCGAACGTTGTTTGATAGCTAGAAATCAAATAAACCAGAAAGTGGGGAGTGCCGTGTGTGTGCAGCATGCGCAACGTACCGCCTTTGTCAATACAACAGTTTTCGGCAACACAGCCACGTCAGGAGGTGCCATTTACGCCAATGGGCAAAACAAAGATTTCAAGAACGAAGTGCTTGTAATAAGTAGCACACTCGCAGGTAATCAAGGAGGGGCGCAGTTAGAACTCGCTGGAACAAAAAATATGAAATTCATCAACTCTATACTATGTGGTGATAATTTTACTACTGCCGATGGGGATGGTAATGTACTTGACAATTTTGCCACGGTGTTTGGCAGTGCTTCGCTTGCCAATGGTGTGTTATGTCCTTTGGCTTCAATTAAGGCTGGCGTACCCGTTTCTACACTCAATGATACTGTTAATAGTTGGGGCTTTGATGGGGCAGACGTATCGTTAGACCAGCTTGGCAATCAGCGCCAAGACAATAATTCGCCTGGAGCATATGCTACTATATGTACAGGTATTCATGGCATAGTAAATGATTTCGGAAAAAACAATTATATCTATAGCCTCTCTGGAATGCGTATGGATAAAATACAGAAAGGTGTATATATACTAAACGGTAAGAAGTATATGGGTAGAAAGTAGGCTCAGCAATGCCACTCTAAGAAAAATATTATTTTTTTGCTTTTTTGACTTATAGCTTTTTTATATCTTTGCGTCTATAATGTTAAGAAGCATATTTGCTTATCCAGTAAAGCAATAAGAAACCTAAATAGCTAAAAATGGAAGATCAGGAACGAGAAATGTTGCTGATAGAACAAGGAAACGAGTTGGCTTTCAATAGTTTCATGAATAGATACATGGATGGTCTCTACTACCATTCATTTGGCATCC
>CAVHVH010000163.1:0-4738 GCA_963639385.1 Oscillospiraceae bacterium | reverse complement strand
AGTTAGTGCAAACCGAAGAGAATACAAAACAAACCTCTTGTTTTTATTCTTGAGGTGCAGCCTAACTTCATGACAACAGGAATAGAGTTAGTGCAAACCGAAGAGAATACAAAAATAGTCCGCATATTTGGGCGCACAACAATGTGTACACACAAACATGCGGACTATCTGCAAGTTTAAACGCCCTACTCCCCGGCAGAATTATCACACTCCTCGTCAAAGCTATCATCACCATCTTCTGGGTCAGAGGCAATTAAATCCTCGGGCACAGGAAGTTGGCGTTCAATTACAGCATTAAACGAAACGATGGTTTCGCTACGCGCCAGGCCTAAAGGCTGTAGACGGTCGTGGATAATATTAAGCAAATCGTGGTTATTACGGGCGTAAAGCTTGATAAACATATCATATCCACCCGTAGTATAATGGCATTCTGTCACTTCGGGTATCATCTTGAGCTTTTCTACCACATCATCAAAAGTAGCTGGATCTTTGAGATACAGGCCTACATATGCACAGGTTTCATAGCCCAGTTTCTCGGGATCTATAACATATTTTGAGCCTTTGATAAGCCCCATCTTGGTCATCTTGGAAATACGCTGATGAATGGCTGCACCGCTCACATTACACATACGTGCCACTTCAAGAAAAGGAAGACGGGCGTTGTCTGCCACAAGGTTTAGGATTTTCTTGTCTAATAAGTCTAAATTACGATATGCCATGGTAAAGTTATATTTTATATGCAAAGTTAACAAATTATGCTTCTCTTTTGTCCGTTTTTGGGCAAAAAAAGTTACAAAATAATAGTATTAACCTTTTTTTTCATTTGCCGTATAAATAACTCTTGTGGCTCCTGCTTGGCGAAGTGCATCTTTAATTTGATGCAACATACTCATAGGAAGATGACGGTCGGCCTTGATGACTACAATATGGCGACGTTGCTCATCGGGCGACATGCGGTTGCGCTCTGCTGCCACAAGGTTGGCCAACTGCGATGCTGTCACAGTTCTGTCTTCCAACTGTATCTGCGGCTTAGCACTGGGGCGGTCTATGGGGTTGCCCACAAAGACATAGGTAACGCACTGCCTACTGGCCTGGCGTGCAAGATTTTTACCCTGAGGCACACTATAATGCACACGCACCACATTGGTCTGCATGTGGGTAACTATCATAAAGAAGAAGAGTACGGTGAATATCAAGTCGGGCAACGATGCCGTATTCAGTCCTGGTACATCACGATGACGGCGGCGGATAATACTCATTGGGCAGTTCCTCCTTTTTGTATATAGTTTTCTACTATACGTTGTGGATAAGCCTTGTTAATCTGTTCGCGCTGTTCCTCGGTACAAGCCTTCATCGACTTACCGTAAAGGCGATGCGCCTGGGCATCGCGCAGTGTACGGTATGCCTCTACAATATTATTCTGAAGCGTAAAGTACGATTGGTATTCAGCATCAGGATCAATGTCTATGGTAATAATATGTCGCTGCTGGCGTTGTTCTACATGCCGTTCTACTAAGGGAGTTATGTCTTTTACTGCAATAGGTTTTCCCGCATTGATAATCTGCCCATTGGCCGTAAGGGTAAACGTAAGCACATCGCGACTATCCACCTCAGCTGGAGCCTGGTTGGGTTGTTCCACAGGCGGCAGTTGGCGCACCAATCCTTTATTCTGATCCATCGATGTTGTAACCAGAAAAAAGATGAGCAGCACAAACGATATATCGGCTGTAGAAGTGGTGTTGAGTCCGAAAGATGATCTGCGGCGACGGGTGAACATAAACTCTTATTTTTTACCTTTAAGTACTGCTGCAGCCACAGCCGCTACTATAACCAGGGCCGTGCCCGAATAGATAAACATATCAGCTATGCGTAACCATAAACTGTCGGTATATTGACTACCATTGGCCATGATAGGTGTAGTACTGCCAAGCACAAAACCTAAAATCATGATAACCACCGTACCGAGTACCACGCCCAACACTACATGCAACGAACGGGCTGAGTCAACTGTATGCGACGCCTTGATACTGCGCCATCGGGCCACACCCATCCATATAGCAGTAACTACCGCCGCCACAACTATAAGTTCTACAAAACCTATAAGCAGGGGTGTTAGTAGCGGTGCTACAAACGACGGGTCGGTATCCAGCGGAGCATTATAGCCTATCAGCAAGAACAACCCGTATACCATCGCTGTCACGCCTACCACTACATAAAGTGCTAAGCGAGAAATACGGTCGGCCGACAATTGTTTCAGTTTCATGCTTTCTCTCCTTTATAACGGGCAATCATGTCAAGAAGGTCTATAACCGTTTCTTCCATCTGACAGGTTATACGGTCTATCTTTGAGAGGATAAGATTATAGAAAACCTGAAGTATAAGGGCTACTATAATACCGAAAATGGTGGTGATAAGTGCCACGCGCATACCAGAAGCTACAATAGCCGGACTTATGTCGCCTGCGGCTTGAATCTGGTCGAAAGCCATCACCATACCTATTACTGTGCCCAAAAAGCCCAACGAGGGTGCCATAGCTATAAACAACACTATCCACGAGCATCCGCGTTCAAGTTTTGCAGCCTGTACACTACCAAAAGCCACCAAAGTACGCTCTATATTGGCCATTGGTTCGGCCATACGGTCGAGTCCTTGCTTGCAGAGAGCAGCCACGGGGCCACGGGTAGCAGAACAGATACTGCGAGCTGCTTCTGTATCGCCTTCGTCCATCTTTGCCTTTAACGTCTGCACAAAATTACGTGCATCAATCTCTGACAGACCAAGGTATATAATGCGCTCTATACAGAACGCCAAGCCCAGCACCAACGACAATGCCACGAGCGACATAAAGCCAGCATCGCCTTCAATGAACTTGGTCTTCAGCATTTGGTGGAAGCTGGGAACCTCATCGTCGGCAATAGTTTGTAGTTGGGCTGAAGTATCCGGGGCTGAGGCTGCAAAGGAGGAGTCTGAAGTAGCTACTTCTGCGGCAGCCTTTACCGTATCGGTATTTTGGGCTGCTACGGGGATAGCCATCATAAATGCCAACACTATACAAAGGCTCATTATCTTAGTCATAGTTTTCATCATATATATATTATTAAGGTGCAAAAGTAGTGGTTTTAACACGCTTTGCCAAGCTTTTTTGTATAATGTTTGTAAACAGTTGGTATTTTTAGGGTATCCATCATGTACTAAGCCCCATGGAAATACCCCATACAAACAGTTGCCGCTGAAGACGGGCGTATATATTACGCAGTCTCCAGCGGCAACAACAACTTAGGTACGTCCTGGCTAGTACCTAACCGTTATTCTTCGCCAGTATAGTAGTGGGCATAGTTATAGAAAGGTTCGCTCACTACATGATCTGATGTTTCTGTATAGGTATTGCCATAGCGGTCTTTAGCCACAATGGTAACAAGGGCTTTAGGATTGCGCGGCTGGTAGTAATACCAGTGGTTCATCTTGAGATATCCGTTGCGCTTGCTAAAGAAGTTGTAGCTATTAGACTTGGCATACTTATGGTGGTATCCTACGGCAAAAGCGTCTTGACAGGGCGTTTTCTCTAGACGGGTCATCTCTGTCTTCACGCCGTCTTCTATAGCATAGAGATTCCACTTGGAATCGGCATTAAATACATTGGCTACTATAACACCCTTGCCTTTGGGCAAATTCCAGTCGGTGGCATAGTTTTCGCCGTTGAAATCGGTATCGGCGCGGAAGAGAGCCATCTGCTTGCTCTTGTCCCACTGTGTACCTTTGTAATAGCTATTGCGTATGGAGTTGCCTTTTACACTGTATACATAGTAGCCATTGGGTACACCATCGATATTGATATTCGACTGCCATATATCGCCACAGGCGGCTGCATGACAATGTTCAAGTACATGATTGCCCTTGAAATCTATCTCGTTATTCACGGCAAAATGGGTATGTCCGCAGAACAGTTCATAACCCTTAAAACGACTCAACATCTGGAGTATACGCTCCAAGCGGTTAGAGGCATAATGACCATTACCCATGGCGTTGGCATTGGGCTTAAGGGCACGGTTGCCAAAAGTAAGGGGGATATGATAATTGAGCACTACCAGCTTGTTTTTGGGCACCAGACTAAGGTCGCTCTCCAGCCAAGCCATCTGCTCATCGGTAAGTTCACCGGGATGATAATAGGTGGCTCCGCGGTAGAACATCACGTTATTAAAACATACATAGTGTACGTTTCCGCGGTCAAAGGAGTAGTCGGTAGGTCCCCAAGCTTCTTCCCATTTCTGCTTGAACAGGGCTTTACCATCTTGGTCGTGGTTGCCAATAACTGAGAACAGACGCATTCTTGACGAACCAAGCACAGCGCGTATCTGCCCTTCCAGTTTCTCGTTATATCCACCGTAATACTGCACATCATCACCCATGGTTATGCCATATACTGGCATATCTTCGGGCAGTGCAGCTATGGTTTTCTTAATATCGGCCATGGTCTCGTCGGTAAACCGCTCTACATCGCTCTTGCGTATAGCGTTGTCGTTAGGACCGGTAAAGTATGGGCCACAGGCATTGGTAACCTGTGGGTCGCCGATAACTATAAGCTGATAGCTCTTCTCTTTGCCGCCGGGCAATCGTTTTAGTTTGAAATCGTATTGCGATACGCTGTCTACCACCTGTTGATAGAAGCAAGCCGTATTGTCGGTAGCCGAGTGTACGGGCACTTCGCAATTGGCGGGCACGGTGTAATACACAAACTTGG
>CAVHVH010000162.1:0-4741 GCA_963639385.1 Oscillospiraceae bacterium | reverse complement strand
ACTGCTTGCCGGTTGCAAATGCTTCTTCAGCAACTTTAATTAAATCCATTGTGTTGTTTAAAATTAAAAATTGTTTGTCGTTCCAACTCAACATAGCACAATGACTCTTCCATAGGCCAGCGGTTAAGCCGAAAAGCGGGTGCAAAGTTACGGCTTTTATCTCTTATACCCAAAGGTTTTCGTTATTTTTTAAGTTAGACTCCGCAAAATACACCTTATTGGGGAATAATTAGTACAACGATGTATTGGTATTAAAAGCTGTTGAGTACATGTTGCAAGCGACTTATTCTTTCGCCGGTGGGCATCTGGGTATTTTCTAGTCCGCCCCATCTAAAGGGCTTCAAGGCGTTGTCTATGCGTTTCAGAGCTTTATTGTTGCCCTTTGCTTTCATCTCGTTTCTTAGTAATTGTATCTTCTCGGCACACTGTATTCCCTCTATCAGTCGCTCAAAGCGTATGCTACTGCGTGCCCCGGGATATATAATATAGGTGTCACCAGCTGGCCAAGAACGGAATCGAGTGTCGCGCATAGGCGATGATGTCCAACTATTATACGACCACCGTAATAGTCCGTCGTAACCCTGTGCAATGGCATGAATGGGAATGAATGCGGCTTCGGCTGGCTCAGAGAAAGTAAAGGTATTGGGGAAACTTTCAGTGCAGCAAATGTAACAAGTGGTAGATTGGCCACGGCTGTGGCGGAGGCTGATAACCGACTGGTCGAGGGGCTGACCGTAAGGTACGCTGAGGTCGGCCAAATTGTGCTCTATTTCCTTGTGGTAGTTCCCGGCCAGGGTGATGCGGAAATCGGGATCGGCTTCGCGTATCACGGCGATGGCCGACTGCATGTCAGCGAGTTGTCGTTCGTCCATAGAGATGGCTGTCCGCTCGAACCATCCGCGCTGCTGCAGATGACGGGCAAAGTCGCGCAAGAATGGTAACCAATAGTCTCGGTAAGCGGCATCTTGCGGCTGGGCGTTGATAAATTTTATACTATTCGAGGCTTGGTCGTAATAGTCGAATTGTAGTGCCCAAGGTATCATGGTGTAGCAGTCTATGGTGCCGGTAATGCCTACTTCGCGGGTCATGAACTCTACCCATAGGTCGAATACGGTATAGTCATATTTCCATTGGCCATCAATGGTAAGGGTGCGTTGTATCATGCTGCAGAAAGGGTCTTGGGTCTGGCCGTTCCATGGGTGGTACATAATGCTGGTGGTTATCGACTTTTGGCCAGCATTGGCCAGCATCTTCATTATGGGTAGCATGGCATCCAGGTGTTCACGGCTCCATAGTTTGACGTTCATTACTCGCGCCACAGCATAGGGGTTTTGCCACAAGTCCAGATCGAATGCCCATTCGCTCGGAGCTGGCAGATGGCGTGTTCCTACTTTGATTTCCAGCACGGCTTCGGCTTTTTCGCCAGAGGAGGCTGTAAGAATTATCTTACCTTTATATATACCCGCGTGCGCGTTAGATGGTACCCATACGTTTACCCATACAGGGCGGGTAGAACAGCGCGGTATGCAGTCTATCTGTGATCCGTATATCATATCGGCCACCATAGACGAATCGTAGTCGGCCTTGTTGGGGCGGTGGCCGCAGTTAGACTTTCCCGTATGGTTCAGCTCGTCTGTCATAACATATCCTACGAAGGCGGCATGTACAGCATCTTTTCTTATAAGCTCTTTTCCACAAGTAAGGTCGGTGGCCTCTATATGCGGCGCCTCTATGTTGCTGCGGGTCCATACTACGGCCTGAGCCATTACGCGCTCGCCAGCCCATGCGTTTAGCCTTATAGTCTTGGTCATGCGCTCTTGAGGTACATTGTATTTCGGGTATCTTTGGTCTATGGTGCCCCAAGCCATTTGTATACCGTTAGGCACGCATCCCCATGTAGTTTCACTGTCATGAGGTTTGGTGTCGGTAAGTTCGCCAGCTACTAAAGGTTCGGTTTGTGCCCATGTTTGGCTGACGGCAATAAATGCGAGTAAAGAGAAAAGTGCTTGTTTCATGTTGCTGATTTTGTTGTCTGCACAAAATTAATACAAAGAAGATATAAAGCAAAGAAAAATAACGGGTAATACTGCGGATGACAGAGAAAATTATCGTTGTTTGCATTCTTTAATGCACTATTGCTTTGCGGGTTCTTGCTTTTTTGCTAATTTTGGACATTATAATTATTAAAGTAAATACTATGACATGGATTGTTGTTTTGGTAGTCGTTGTACTACTTGTAATGTGGCTCGTTGGTCAGTATAATAATTTGGTGCGCATGCGCAATAACCGCGAAAATGCTTTTGCCAATATCGATGTGCAGCTAAAACAGCGTTACGATCTGATACCCCAACTGGTGTCAACTGTAAAGGGGTATGCCACCCATGAAAAAGAATTGCTGCTGCGTGTTACCGAAGCGCGTACACAGGCTATGGGAGCTACTAATATCAATGAAAAGATAGAAGCTGACAATAAACTTACAGGTGCGTTGGCTGGTCTTAAAGTGCAACTTGAGGCTTATCCGGAGCTAAAGGCTAATCAAAATTTCTTGCAATTGCAGAGCGAAATAGCCGACATAGAAAACAAGTTGGCGGCTACCCGTAGGTTCTTTAACTCGGCCACTCGCGAGCTGAACAATGCAGTACAGGTGTTCCCGTCTAATATCATTGCATCGATGTTTGGATTTCATAAAGAGGTGATGTTCGAAATACCTCAAGAGAATCGCGCAGCGATGGACAAAGCTCCCGAGATAAAATTCTAAGCCCATGCAATATGTAGGTATGATGACGCAGATACGGCGCAATAATCTGCGCAGTGTGCTGTTGTTGTTGTCTTTTCCGCTTATTATCCTTGCTGCGGTATGGGCTTTTTTGGCCATCGTTAGTGCGCTTGATGGGCAGGCCAATGCTGAATATGGTTATGGGGCCAGCGGGGTAGATTATAATGCGGTAAATGCTACGTTCTTAGAAATACTACCTTGGGTGGTAGGCGTTGTGGGCGTGTGGTTTATGGTGGCTTATTTTGCCAATACATCTATGGTGCGTGCGGCTACAGGGGCTCGCCCGCTGGAGCGCAGGGAGAATCCGCGGGTGTATAATATCGTGGAAAATTTGTGCATGACCTGCAATATGGATATGCCCAAAATCAATGTGGTAGACGACCGTCAGCTCAATGCTTTCGCCAGTGGTGTTGACAAGAATAGCTATACTGTAACTGTAACCACAGGGCTACTGGAACTACTCAATGATGACGAACTGGCCGGGGTAATAGGCCATGAGCTTACTCATATCCGTAATCGCGATACCAGAGTGCTTATTACCAGTATTGTATTTGTAGGTATTGTGTCCACGGTAATGACCATAGTAGTGAGAATGATGTTTAACAGCGTGTATTATGGGTCGAATAGCCGTAACCGTAATGAGAAGAACAATGGTTTGGGCATGGCTGCAGTTATGTTGATAGGTGTGGTATGTTGTGCTATAGCTTACTTCTTCACTATGTTAACACGCTTTGCCATTTCGCGTAAACGTGAATATATGGCCGATGCCGGTGGAGCTGAACTCTGCGGCAATCCGTTGGCTTTGGCCTCTGCATTGCGTAAGATATCAGGCAACCCGGGGCTGCAGAATGTTAGTCGGCAAGATGTGGCCCAGTTGTTTATTATTCATCCGCAGTCTTTAGCTGGAGGTATACAAGGATTCTTCGACTCGCTTTTCAGCACTCATCCAGATACAGAAAAACGCATAGCCATATTGGAGCAGTTCTAAAAAATAGACTGGTTCTTGGGGTTAACTCATAATAAATCCGGCATAGTTTATAATGTAGCTATGCCGGAACTTTTATTAGGGAGGTTCTATGAATTAACTTGGTAGTGGTATTTTTTTTAGAACCACCCATTATAGAGTCTTGTTTGAGTGTCTATTAGTCTTTCCAAACTTTTTCAGAAATACGCTTTACCAGTTTTAGTTTCTCCCATTGTTCGTCTTCGGTAAGTTTGTTTCCGATGGCGCATGAGGCAAAACCGCATTGTGGTGATAGAGACAGGCGCTCAAGGGGAATGTATTTGGCTGCTTCATGGATGCGGGCTATAACCTCGTCTTCGTTCTCAAGTTTGGGACTCTTAGTGGTTATCAACCCCAGCACAACATGCTTGTCGGGACTTACTTTGGCTAAAGGCTCGAAGCCTCCAGAACGACTGTCGTCGTATTCCAAATAAAGTACATCTACATTCTCGCGGGCAAAAACCCAGTCGGCCACAGAGTCGTACGCACCACTGTTGAACCAAGTAGAGTGATAGTTGCCGCGGCATATATGTGAAGCTACTACCAAATCGGCGGGATGGCCCTCAATGGCAAGATTGTTAACCGTAAGCAACTGCTCTTTTACGTTGTCTAAGTTAGCATCTAAATTCTTGTAGCGCTGTGCTGCAGCATCGCCCACAATGGCTCCCCAGGTGCAGTCGTCAAGCTGCAGATAGCGCCCGCCGGCAGCGTAGAATTGACGTATAAAATCTTGATATACGGCGGCAATGTCGTTTATAAGATCATTTAAATTAGGATATATGGCTCTGGTTCCAAGAAAGTTCTGAGGAATGGTAAGCTGTTGGAATAACTGTGCCGGAGCGGGAATGGTAAGCTTGGCAATATGCTTCTCGTCTTCATATTTCTTTACCCTATTGTATGCATCGATAAAGGGGTGTGGCTTTGCTGTAAGTCTTCCGGTAAGATACACCTTGTCCAAGCGG
>CAVHVH010000161.1:0-4781 GCA_963639385.1 Oscillospiraceae bacterium | reverse complement strand
ATTAGTGGATTCTTAATAACTAATGGATTGGATGTTGGTACAATTGCCAATCGAAAAGATTTGGGTAAGATAGATTCAAAGCTTGCTTTCATGGGGTGTTGGGGAGAAGATAATTTTTCAATATCAAATGTGCGAGGAATAGTAGAAGGTTTGGAATACAAAGGTTATAGTTATAAGAATATTACTATAGATTACAGTGCTGATAGTTATTTGCATAAGGGCGACCTCAGTATTGATGATCCCTGTATATCTGCCAAAGTAAACCTTAAGGTCAACAAAGTTTCCACTCCTGTATTTTCGATGGTTGCTAAAATTAGATCATTAGATCTTTATAAGCTTAATATTTGGGATGGGCTTAAAGGTTCTACTATTGATGCCTATATAGACGCCAACATAAAAGGTACAGAACTCAATAATTCAGTAGGAACAATATCTATTGCTAATTTGAATTTAAATGGTGGAGAAAAGGGGTATCACTTGTCACATCTTACCGTCAACGCCACCCAAGAAAACAACAACCATGTGCTGATTATGGACAGTGATTTTGGGCATATAGACATTACTGGACGCTACAACTATGCCACATTTACCCAAAGCCTAATAAATATTATAGGCAATAGGCTACCCACCCTTCCGGGATTGCCCAAAATGAATTCGGCCATTAACAATAATTTCCAAATAAAGGCAAAAATCACAAAATCAGATTGGTTGAATTCTCTCTTTGGTGTTCCTTTACAGTTAAAACATCCACTTGCACTTGACGGGAACGTAATCGACAGCAAACGATATATAGATTTGACGCTGAATGCCCCTTCATTTATTTATGGCACAAACAGCTATGAGCATGGGTATCTTAGGTTTGCCTCTCCAAACAACGTTCTAGAGGTATTTGGCCATTTACAACAAGTTGGGCAAAACGATAAAGGTACATACTGGAACATCCAGAGCAAAGCCGAAGACAACAAGCTCTATACACTCTTGTCATTCGAGAATAACGGGAAGAATAAATTTGCCGGTATTATAAACACGGTGGCTAACTTCTATAAAAACCAACATGATTTGGCCACGGCAGATGTCAATATCCTACCATCCGAAATTACAGTTGGAGATAGCGTTTGGCATGTAAAACCTTCGAGTATAATTTATTACAAAGATCATCTTGCAGTAAACCAACTTTCAATTGAACACAATCGCCAACATATCAATATCAATGGTGATGTTACCCAAAAATCATCAGACACTATGCGTGTAGACCTGCACGATGTAGATATAAGCTATATTCTTAATCTTATAAATTTCCATTCTGTAGAATTCGCTGGAAAAGCTACGGGGGTAGCTCAAATTACTTCATTGTTCAACAAGCCCGACATACAGGG
This sequence comes from Oscillospiraceae bacterium, assembly GCA_963639385.1. Taxonomy (GTDB): domain Bacteria; phylum Bacteroidota; class Bacteroidia; order Bacteroidales; family Bacteroidaceae; genus Prevotella. The sequence goes on along the minus strand of CAVHVH010000161.1, from coordinate 3,405 downwards.
CGATTTTTGGGTACGGGACTTTAAGTTTGAAGATGGAAGAATGGGAATACTCACTGCCAATGTGGCACTAAACCACAAGACAGAACAATTAGATATTGAGGCAACGGCCTATGATGAGGGAAACTCGCGAACTTTCATAAAAGGCTATGTATCTCCTCAGCGCAACTATATAGACTTGCATATAAGGGCTCAAGAAACCCGAGGAGAATTTTTGGAAAGTTTCTGCAATAGTTTTATGGACAATACAGAACTCAAAATTAATGGAAACGTAAGGGTTTTTGGTGATTTAAATACTGTAAATCTCGAAGGTGATGCCATAGTAGATGGTACAATAGGTATCAAACCCCTTAATACTACCTATACGCTTCAAGCTTGTCCTGTCAAATTGATACCTGATGAAATTAAATTGTCTAATTGTAATTTCATAGATCGCAATGGGAATAAAGGTGTAGTAAATGGCTCTATATATCACAAACACCTTACTCGCATAAGCTATGATATAAATACAGAGGCAAACAATATTTTGGCCTATGATTTCAAAGACTATGGAGACCAAACTTTCTTTGGAACAGTATTTGCTACCGGAGACTGCCAAATAAAAGGTAAAAGCGGAGAAGTTGTTATAGAGGCGCATGCAACGCCACAAAAAGGTTCTTTTATAGAGTATAATGCGTCTAGCCCAGAATCTATCAGTAAGCAGTCTTTTATACACTGGAACAATCAAGATAGTATCAAGACTGTCAATACAACTAACGACTCTTTGACAGATGATTTTCAAAGGGAAATAGACATACCTAGCGATATTCTTCTAAATCTACATATTAATTGTACTCCAGATGCAACACTCAGGGTGTTAATGGATAAACAATCAGGTGACTACATTTCCCTTCATGGAAATGGTGCTATTAGAGCTACCTATTTTAATAAAGGTGATTTTGATATGTTTGGTACTTATGAAGTTACAGGGGGAATATATAAACTTACAGTACAGAATATTATACATAGAGATTTTCAATTCCTCCCCGGCGGAACCATTGGCTTTGGCGGAAATGCTATGGATGCTATTCTCAAATTGCAAGCCCAATATACGGTCAATGGAGTAAGTCTATCAGACTTGAATGTTGGAAAATCGTTTACTAGTAACAATATTCGCGTAAATTGCCTAATGAATATAACGGGAACGCCGCTTAAACCGAAAGTAGATTTTGGACTGGATTTGCCCACTATAAGTAATGATGCAAAACAGATGATAACTCAGATCATCAATAGCGAAGAAGGAATGAACCAGCAAGTACTCTATCTTCTTGCCATAGGTCGTTTTTACTCACAGAACAACAATAGTAGCTCATTGGCAACAACACAGCAACAAAGTCGCACATCACTTGCTATGCAAAGTATTTTGAGTGGCACCATAAGTCAGCAACTGAACTCAATTCTTAGTTCTGTTACAAAAAATAACAACTGGAATTTTGGTGCAAATATTTCAACTGGCGATGAAGGATGGAACAATGCCGAATACGAAGGATTGCTAAGTGGAAAGATGTTCAACAAACGTTTGTTGTTCAATGGCCAGTTCGGATACCGCGATAAAGCTAATGCAACTACTAGCTTTATAGGAGATTTTGATTTGCAGTACCTTATTTATCCAAACGGAAATCTTGCTGTTAGGGTATACAATCAGACCAGTGACCGTTATTTTACAAAGAATAGTTTAAATACCCAAGGAATAGGTCTCGTTTTGAAGAAAGACTTTAATGGTTGGAGAGACCTATTGGGTATTAGATCACACAAAGAAAAGAAAATAAAGAAACAAAAGCAAAAAAGCAGGAAGAAAAAATCAAATGTTACTTTTAATAAGAGAAACAGATAAAAACACTTTTATAGTTCAATTTTAACGTTTTCCTTCAATAATTAATATGAACAATATAGTGGCATACTAAACATTTACTATTAATCGAACCATATGAAATTACGAATTGTTTTAAGCATGGCTATCGGCATCATGCTACTCTCCTCTAGCAAAATGGAGGCTGCCGAAATTGCTTCACCGAAGAAAGTGACCCCTCTACCCAACGAAATCGTTATTAACCAAGGTATTTGTCATTTACCGAACACTGTAATAACCTTCTATATAAAAGGAGTAGAGCAAACATTATCTTCATATCTTCAGAGTCTTAACTTGAATTTTAAGCCGTCTTCAAGTTATTCTAAGGCAAATATCACTATTGTCATTAATGGGAAACAAAAGAAAAATGATAGCTATTGGCCAAACGAGTCATACATCTTGAATGTTTCGCCCAAGAAAATACATATTGAGAGTATTACCGAAGCTGGAGCATTCTATGCCGTTCAGACATTGTTACAAATGATATCGCAACAACGTGATATGCAATGTTGTACTATTAAAGACACGCCAGCATATAAATGGCGTGGACTTTTATTTGATGTATCCCGACACTTCCGTCAAAAAGCATTCTTGTTAAAACAGATGGATGCTATGGCTTTGTTGAAACTCAATGTTATGCACTTACATTTGACCGATGCTGCAGGATGGCGCATACAGATTGACCAATACCCCAAACTAACCGAATTTGCAGCATGGAGAAAAGAACGGAAGTGGACAGATTGGAATGCACAGGGGAATAAATATGTAAATCAGAACGAAAAAGCTTATGGAGGCTATTATACGAAAGATGATATTAGAGAGATAATAGCTTATGCTTCCCAACGTCATATAACGGTAATTCCAGAAATAGAAATGCCAGGTCATAGCGACGAAGTTACTGCGACATATCCTAAATTGTCTTGCAGTGGAAAAGTCTATACAAATGGTGATTATTGTGCTGGCAAGGAATCTACCTTTGCGTTTTTGCAGAATGTATTAAACGAAATTATCGACCTATTTCCGTCGCACTATATACACATTGGAGGCGACGAAGCATCAAAAGACGGTTGGCGTAAATGTGATAGTTGTCAAAAACGGATGAAAAAACTGCAATTAAAGAATGTTGAAGAATTGCAAAGTTATTTTATTAACCGTATTGAGAAATATGTAAACCAACACGGCAGACAAATTATTGGCTGGGACGAAATCATGGATGGAGGCTTGAGCCCTAACGCCACAGTAATGTCATGGCGAGGTTATGAAGGGGGCATAAAAACCATGGATAATGGTCATGATGCCATTATGACCCCTGTTAATTATTGCTATATTGACTACACTCAAGATGCACCGTTTAAAGAGCCTTTGTCTATAGGAGGTTATACCCCACTGAAGAAAGTGTACGACTATAATCCTGGCGCTACATTGACCGCAGTTCAACGACAACACCTGTTGGGCATCCAAGGTAATTTATGGTGCGAGTATATTACCGAAGACACTCATGCTGAATATATGTATTACCC
>CAVHVH010000160.1:3743-4863 GCA_963639385.1 Oscillospiraceae bacterium | reverse complement strand
CCATAACACAGAGCCACACCCATACGACGCCCTACATGAGCTTCGGGCTTGTTGAAGATACGCAATCGGGTGCGGTCTTCATTCATTGCCTCGTCAAAACAATAATCCAATGGTTCTGTAGTCTCTTTCGGCGACAGAATTACCGCCGAGCAACCAGCATGTTCTAGATGTATAGCGGGAATATTCCACCCCATAAAGGCGCGCAAATGCAATTCGAATTCACTCAGATTAGTAGTATGAGCCAATGTAACCATACCGGTATCATGCGGACGCGGTGATAATTCAGAGAATATTACCTCACCTTGCTTGGTTAGGAAGAACTCTACGCCCCAAAGACCATATCCCGTCAAGGTGCGGGTAACTTCTGCTGCCATATGCTGTGCCTGAGCCAATGCTTCTGGCTGTATTTGGTAAGGTTGCCAACTCTCGCGATAGTCGCCTCCCTTCTGTACATGTCCGATGGGCGGACAGAAGAGAGTACGGCCGTTTTTCTGGGTAACGGTGAGCAATGTAAACTCGCTTTCGAAATCGATAAACTCTTCGATGATAACCTCGCGCAAGTCGCCCCGACTACCTTCCATGGCATCTTTGAAAGCCTGCTTCAATTCGTCATCATTGTGCACATAACTCTGGCCATGTCCAGATGAACTCATCAGCGGTTTAACCACACAGGGGAAGCCTATAGCATCGGCAGCTGACTTGAATTCGTCAAAGGTCTTGGCATAAAAGTATTTTGCTGTACGCAGTCCAAGTTCTCTTGATGCCAAATCGCGTATTGCCCGCCTGTTCATGGTATAGTTTACCGCCTTTGCACTGGGCACAACCTGTATACCCTGAGCTTCAAAGTCGAATAGGCGTTCTGTACGTATGGCCTCTATTTCGGGCACTATAATATCTGGCCTATGACGAGCCACTGCTGCAGCAAGAGCTTCGCCATCAAGCATATTGAATATGTCTCTTTCATCGGCCACCTGCATAGCTGGAGCATTGTCGTATCTATCGCATGCCACCACATAGAGTCCAGCCCTCTTGGCAGCTATCACCAGTTCTTTTCCTAACTCGCCCGAACCGAGCAACATTATTTTTTTCATTATCTAAATATATTTGTAGACATTAATTT
>CAVHVH010000160.1:0-3733 GCA_963639385.1 Oscillospiraceae bacterium | reverse complement strand
TCATAATATTTCTGGTAGTCGCCAGAAGTTACATCCCTTATCCAGTCTTGGTTTTCCAAATTCCAGCGTATAGTCTTTACTATTCCTTCGGCAAAGTATGTTTCTGGATACCATCCCAGTTCGTTCTTTATCTTGGTAGGATCGATGGCATAACGCTGATCGTGCCCCAACCGGTCGGCCACGTGAGTAATAAGACTATCGTTAATCCAGTCGATACTTATCTCTCCATCACTTCCTACCACCTGCTTCTTGAGCACCTTGCGCAACTGCGGGTCTTCTGCCATCATATCGTGTATGGTCTTGATGATAAGTTTTACTATGTCTATATTGCGCATCTCGTTATGGCCACCCACATTGTACACCTCGCCTTCACGTCCCTGACGCACTACCAGGTCGATAGCCTTACAATGGTCTTCTACATAGAGCCAGTCGCGCACGTTGAGTCCCTCACCATATACGGGCAATTGTTTTCCTTCAAGGATATTATTAATAATAAGCGGAATTAGCTTCTCTGGGAAATGATATGGACCATAGTTATTTGAGCAACGGGTGATGGATACTGGCATATGGTAGGTATCACGATATGCCATTACAAAGAGGTCGGCCGATGTCTTGGATGCAGAATAAGGACTATGCGGGCAGAGTGGTGTTTCTTCTGTAAAATAACCATCTGCACCCAACGAGCCATACACTTCATCGGTAGCCACTTGGTGGAAACGTTTTCCTGGTTTCCACACTGGATAGCCCTGTGCATCCCTTCCGGTTACCCATGCGCGTCGTGCGGCATCCAACAGGTTCTGTGTACCCAGTATATTAACACTAAGAAAGAGTTGTGGGTCTTCTATTGAACGGTCTACATGACTTTCGGCGGCAAAATTTACCACATAGTCAATGTCGTATTTGCTGAAAATTTTATCGGCCAATTCTCTGTTGCGAATATCACCTTTTACAAAGAAGCAACGGCGGTTATCTATATCGTCTTTTATAGTTCCAAGATTACCAGCATAGGTCAGAGCATCGAGCACCACTACCCGTATATCAGCATCGACATATTTTTTATAGAGTAGATACTTGATAAAATTGGCACCGATAAATCCAGCAGCTCCAGTAACTAAATAAGTTTTCATATCTATATATATTATATTTGCTTATTGTTTTTTTCTCTCGTTGAGGGTTATCACCTCGCAGTCACTCATCTTACTACCATCAATGGTAAGCCTTACCAGGGTTCGGTCTACATGCCATCCCTGTATGCCAGCTGCCCCCGGATTGATGTGGAGCATTTCCAAAGTACGGTCGTACTGTACCTTGAGTATATGCGAATGACCGGCAACAAAGAGTTTAGGGGGCATGGCCATAAGCGTACCTATAACGGAGCGGTCGTAATGACCCGGATAGCCCCCGATATGTTTAATGAGTACATCTACGTCTTCGCATCTGAAGCGTAACCGCTCTGGATAACGGCGGCGCAAGTCTCCCCCATCACAGTTTCCGCATACGGCTCGGAAAATGGGGCGCATCGCTTCAAAGCGGTCGGCCAGTTCGATAGTGCCTATATCTCCCGCATGCCATATCTCGTCGCAGTCGCCAAGATAGGTTTCGTATTTATCGTCCCAGCATCCGTGGGTGTCACTGATAATGCCTATACGTTTACTCATGGTTGTTTTGGCGGGCAATAACCCCTCTCACATAGTCGGTTATTATCTTTACGGTGGCCTCGTTACCTATCTGTCCGGCATTTATACAAAGATCGTAGCTCTCGCTATATCCCCACTTTTTGCCGGTATAGTAGTTATAGTACGACGACCGCCTACCCTCACCTTCGGTGATATACTTTCGCGCCTCAGCTTCAGTTATTCCTTGGCGCTGGGCCACCTCTGCAATACGCTTGTCAAGGTCGCCCGTGAGAAATACATTGACTACATTGTCCATATCACGCAACACATAGTCAGCGGTACGCCCTACAAATATACAACTGCTTTCTTGAGCAGCTTTGCGTATGGCTTCACATTGGAAGAGATACAGATTATCTTGTGTAAATTCGTTGTTGTCGTAATAACTGTTGCGGGCGAACAGTGGGAAATGAAACTGCAGGGCTGTTTTGAAGAACCCTTTCCTCTCATCGTTTTCTTTAAATAGTTCTTCGCTAAATCCACTTTCGCGTGCAGCAAGATTAAGTATTTCTCTGTCGTACAGACGGGCTCCGAACTCTTTGGCCAGCATCTCGGCTACAGCGCTTCCGCCACTGCCTATCTGCCGTCCTATGGTTATTATCACGTGGTTATTGTCCATGATTGCCAGTAGTTATAGGGTTACTATTCTTAAGTTTTCTGATGTATATTTTCATAATGACGAAGGTGGCTACTGTGGCCAAAAGGTCAGATACGGGCATGGCATACCATACGCCGTCGACACCCCAAAACAGAGGTAGCACACCGATAAGCGGCAACAAGAATAGCATCTGCCGCGATAGCGAAAGGAAAATACTTATCTTTACCATGCCTATACACTGAAATAGGTTGGTGGTTACTATCTGGTATCCTACCAGTGGGAATACCAACATCACAATGCGTATGGCACGGGCCGACATGACTATAAGTTCTGGCGATGTAGTGAACATACGGGCACACAGATGGGGTATAAACATGGCTGTAGCCCATCCCACTATCATAATAATGGTGGCCGCTAATACCGCCAAATGATAGACGCGTACCAGGCGGTCTATCTGCCTACTACCGAAGTTATAGCCCGCTATAGGTTGCATACCCTGGTTTAGGCCAATAATGAACATCACAAAGATAAAGGCTACGCTATTGCCTATACCGTAGGCCCCCACACTTAGGTCGCCACCATAACGTACTAACTGATTATTGAGAAATATCACCACTACACAGGCGCAACTCTGCATCAAGAAGGGCGACACACCTATCTCTACTATTTTCTTTACCAGACTGGCTCTAAGCCGGTATATTCCTCTTTTAAGGTGTAGCAGTTCTTTACTATCTGAAAATATGCGCAACTGATAACACAAGGCAATAGCCTGAGAGATTACCGTAGCCCAAGCCGCACCGCGAATTCCCCAACCGAATACCCATATAAAAAGGGCGTCTAACAGAATATTCATAACCACGGTAAATATGGTGGCATTCATGGCCTGTCGGGGCTTACTGGCTGAGCGTAATACGGCATTCAGACCTAAATACAAATGGGTTATCACATTGCCTACCAGTATTATCTGCATATAGTCGCGGGCGTAGGGCACTGTAGCTTTGCTTGCTCCAAAGAAATATAGTATGGGGTCAAGGAATATCAAGCACAACACGCCCAGCACTACACCAACAAGTATATTTAGTGTAACGGTATTACCCAACAAATTCTCGGCAATGCCGTAGTCGCGCTGCCCCAATTTTACAGAAATGGCGGTAGATGCTCCCACGCCTACCGCAGCCCCGAAAGCTCCCGAAAGGTTCATGAAAGGCATAGTAATGGCCAGTCCCGATATAGCAAGCGGTCCCACTACTTGTCCTAAGAACACACGGTCAGCAATATTGTACAGAGATGAAGCCGTCATGGCAATGATGGCAGGCAAAGCATACTGCCAAAGCAACCGCCCCACGGGCTTTGTTCCCAACTCTAAAGTAGCTTTCTTATTATCCATCCTACATATATATATTGCAAAGTTAGTGCAAACCGAAGAGAATACAAAACAAACCTCTTGTTTTTATTCTTGAGG
>CAVHVH010000159.1:4389-4962 GCA_963639385.1 Oscillospiraceae bacterium | reverse complement strand
ATATACAACCGCATTAAGGAAAAGGTAAATGGATAATCCGTTTTCTCTTGCTGGAAAAACAATACTTGTAACTGGAGCTTCGTCGGGTATTGGCAGGCAAGTGGCTATAGAATGTTCCAATCAGGGAGCTTCTGTTATTCTTACGGCCCGAAACGAAGAACGCTTACAAGAAACACTTGCTGCAATGAGCGGAAGTGGCCATAACATAGTTGTTGCCGACTTGTTAAAGGCCGATGATATGGAAGCGTTACTTTCTGAGGTTACCACTCTTGACGGCATAGCACTTTGCAGTGGCATAGCCTTAACTCTCCCTATGCAGTTTGCTACAAGAGAAAAGTTTGAAAACGTGTTTAATACGAACTTCTTCTCACCATTTGAACTCTTGCGCAATCTATACAAAAAGAAAAAGATACAGAAAAATGGATCTGTAGTAACACTTGCTTCTTTGGGCGGCACGCAAATTTTTAGCGGGGGAAATGGCGTTTATGGCGTTTCCAAGGCTGCTTTAGCCTCTGCTATGATGTTCTGTGCCAAAGAATTTGCACCCCGTAAAGTAAGGGTAAACTGCATTTG
>CAVHVH010000159.1:0-4379 GCA_963639385.1 Oscillospiraceae bacterium | reverse complement strand
CCGGCAATGGTAGACACACCGCTTATCCATAGAGGGACAGTGACCGAAGAACAGCTCAAAGAAAACGAGAAACTCTATCCGTTAGGTCGCTACGGAAAGCCTGAAGATATAGCTTATGCGGCAGTGTATCTATTGTCTGATGCATCGTCGTGGATGACTGGCCAACAAATAGTACTCGATGGTGGTATTTCAATAAGATAAGAAACAACAAAATGGAAATTAAAGAACAAATAATAAGTATTGTTGCCGATTGTCTGGAAATAGACAAGGGGCAAATAGACTGCGATATGGAACTTGCCGAAATGGAAGGATTTGACTCTATGCGCAATGTAATGATACTTTCTCGCATAGAGGATGCCTTTGAAGTAATGGTTCCTGAAGACGATATTTTCGACCTCACCACAATAAACGAGTGGACTGAAGAAATCAAGAAAATCAAGAAATAAACCGCCCATAAATACAATTATGTACGAACATAGTCTTTTGTTGAATGCCGTAATGGCTAATGCAGAAAAATATGCCGATAAAACAGCCATTATTCTGTCAGATGGTGAAGTTAGCTACCAAGATTTGGCTATCAATATAAGAAAGGCGGCATCTTGGTTGCATAGTGCCGGCTTGCAAGTTGGCGACAGAATAATGCTAAGTGCCCGCAAAGAGATAGAATATATCTATCTATATTTCGCTGCCCAAATGTTGGGCGTTATCAATGTAATAGTAGATGCCGAATCCAATGAAGAACGGTTGCATTATATTGAAAACGAAATAAAGCCCTCTCTTTGCATAGGCTATGAAAGTACGCTATTCTCATCGAAGCAATATTCTGACTTAGCTCTGCAAAATCTTGACGAATATGTACAAGATGGCCCCCAAACTATCTCTGGTAATGACATTGCAGAGATTCTGTTTACCACGGGAACTACCGGTAATCCAAAGGGCGTGTGCCTATCATATAATAATGTATTTGCTTCGGCCACTAATATAAACGGTTTTATTGGCAATACGGCTAACGACATAGAACTGTTGGCACTCCCGATATGCCACTCCTTCGGCATGGGGCGCATTCGTTGTAATTTAATTTTAGGTGCAACTATAGTTGTATTGGAAAGCTTTGCCAATGTAAGAGCCTTTCTTAAAGCTATTGCACAATACCGAATAACAGGTTTTGGTGTGGTGCCAGCCGCATGGGCGTATATCCGGAAAATTAGTGGGAAGCGCATTTCTAAATATGCCGGACAAATTAAATATATAGAAATCGGCAGTGCAGCAATGCCTCTTGATACTAAAAAAGAATTACTTGAACTGTTCCCCAATACCCGTATCTGTATGCATTATGGACTAACTGAAGCTTCAAGAAATTGCTTCCAAGAGTTTCATGATATAGATCATTTGGCGTCTGTGGGGCGTCCTGTCAATGAACGGGTTGATGTAAAGATTATGGATGCCAATGGTAATGAGGTTGGTAATAAGGTGAGCGGTGAACTCTGCGTAAAAGGAAATATGGTTATGGCCCATTATCTAAAGGAAGAAGATAATCATAATGCATACTTTGGAGAATACTTTAGAACGGGCGATTGTGGATATAAGGACCACGACGGGTATATCTATCTGTTGGGAAGAGAGAAAGAGATTATCAATATAGGCGGAAAGAAGGTGTCGCCTATGGAGGTAGAAGATGCCATTATTAGCCTTGGGGTAGGCGACTGCGTATGTGTTCCCCAAAGAGATGAAAAAGGAATTATGGGCGAACTCGTTTTCTGTTATATTCAGCGAGGCTCAACTACGATGACCTTTGAAGAGATAGCCGAGAAACTTTCACACAGACTTGAGGTGTACAAACGGCCGGTTGCGTACGATTGGATAGACGAAATACCGAAGACGGCCTCTGGTAAAAAGCAACGAATAAAAATAAGATAAACATGTCATTCTTAACAATAAACAATGTAAAGATGGTGGGCTTGGCAGCCTGTGTGCCGCCAACGATAGAAGAAAACCTTACACTGCCCATATTTCAAGATGAATCTGAAGCAAGAAAGGTTATTGCATCTACTGGCATCGAACGGAAAAGAGTGGTTCGCCCAGGTACCACGGCTTCTGACCTTTCCTATCAGGCTATTCAAGAAATACTCTGTCGTTTAGATTGGACTGCCGATAGCGTAGATGCATTGATTTATGTTTGTACCTCGCGCGACTATATCGCCCCGATAACATCGGCAATACTCCAGGACCGTCTTGGATTTCGGCAAGACTGTTATTGTCTTGACCTTCCGCTTGGATGTTCTGGTTGGGTATATGGTATGAGCAATCTGTCGTCAATTCTTAGCCATGGACAGTTGAAACGGGGATTGCTGGTTTGTGCTGAAACAAATTCATTGAACCGTTCTCCTAAGGATAAAACGGTAAAGCCTCTCTTTGGCGATGCGGCTACAGTTACTGCATTGGAGTATGATGATACATTTGAATATCCTATGCAGTTTAGCTTCGGCGTAGATGGTAGTGGATACAAAGCTGTATGGACCGAATATGGAGGCACGCGCAATCCTATTACTCCAGAAGCTATCAAGGAAAAAGAAGTTGAACCGGGCGTTATTCGTCGGGGTATAGATATGGTGGTAAATGGTATGGATGTTTTTTCTTTTGCCATAAAAGTGCCGCCCCGCTCTTTGATGGAATTTGTTGACCACTTTGGCATTGATACTGAAAAGGTAGACTATCTGTTTTTACATCAAGCCAATAAATTCATTGACGATAGAATACGCAAGAAATTAAAGATGCCCGAAAATAAAGTGCCGTTCTGCCTACAAGACTACGGCAATACCAATAGTGCATCTATACCGTTGGCTATGGTAGCTTGCAAGGCCGATGAACTGCAGAACGGTAAATATGAGTGCTTGGGTTGTGGCTTTGGTGTAGGATTGGCCTGGGCCAATATTCATTTTACGGCCAATAATCTCAAGTCGGTATCAATGATAGAATACAAATACGACAACGAATAAATTTTACTAAAGGGTGGTTCTATAAATTAGCTTTGTCAGATTTCGGTATTATTTTCGAGGACAGAGTGTAAGTGAACGAAAGAATAATGCGGGCATTATGACTGAGCGAACTGGCACTTTGAACCGAAAAGAAGTCGAAAGATGACAAAACGCAATTTTCCCAACAAAGAACGAACTTTGCGGTGGTAATTTTTAGAACCACCCTAAAACTTTTTTCATGAATATGAATTTCCTAAAAAGTACAATACGTAATGCCATTACTTATCGTCGCCGTTCTTTGGCGGCAAAGATGTCGACGGCCGATCAAAAGCGGTTTGCCCCGCTTACTGCAGCAGAAGAGGATGAAATAAAAGACCTCTGGAAAGTAAAATCTGGGGGGGCAATTTTGAAGAATTACTTCTCTGGATACCGTAAGTATAAAGCCGTTACAGGCACATTCGATGCACGCTATTGCCCCAACGATATGTTTGAACCTTACATAGCGCGGGCGCTTAATCTGCCGGTTCATGTACTTGGGTTCGAGCATAAAGCTATGCTCGATTCGGTGTTCTCTGGCATTCGTCAACCCGTTACTGTATGCAAGTGCATCAATGGCGTATGTTATGACAAAGCCATGAATATAATCAGTCAGGGCGATGTATTTGAGAAGGTGAAAAAATACGAGGCTGTTTGCGTGAAGAAAACGTATTTTTCTGCGTGTGGTAGAGGAGTGCGCCGGTTAGACTGCAGTGGTCTTACCAAGGAGAGCTTGAAAGATTTTTTGGTTGAGTTCGGCGATAATTACATTATTCAAGAAATAGTAAAGCAATCGTCTAAACTGGCATGTTTAAGCAAGCGTAGCTTGAATACTTTCCGTGTATCTACGCTTTATATCAATGGTAAATGCAGCATTTGCACCATTATGCACCGCATAGGTCGTGGCGACTCGTTTGTTGATAATGGTTTCGCGGGAAATATATTTTGTGGGGTAGATGTGGAAGGGAATTATCTACCCGTTGCTTACGACATGTATTGCAACGAATATACGCAAACTGATACGGGTGTACTGTTCAATAATTTTAAGCTTGAAGAAATCAAAGAACTGGTACCTTATGTAGAAGCGTGTCATGTAAAGTATCTTCCCCATTGTGGTTTCTGTGGTTGGGATTTTGCCCTTGATGAGAACAACGAATGGACTTTAATAGAAGTCAATCTCTATGCCCCCAGTGTTGATATAGAGCAAGTTTCACCGCATAAACCGTTGTTCGGAGAACGCACAAAAGAAGTGATAGATTACGTAAATACTCATCAGCCACCCCTTATGGCAATAACAACAAGTCTGGCCATATAGACACTGTATTATGAAAGCATTTCTTAGAAATTTCTACTTCAAGCATATAGACC
>CAVHVH010000158.1:0-4979 GCA_963639385.1 Oscillospiraceae bacterium | reverse complement strand
ATAAAGTGGCCAAGCAATTTACAGAAACAGTTAAACAGAAAGCGCTTGGTATGAATGTGCTTACGGCGGTAAAACCTGGCCAAATGATGGTAAAACTTGTTCATGATGAATTGGCCTTGTTGATGGGTGGTGAATCTGTAGGGGTGAAACTTACATCCAAGCCATCGGTAATATTGATGTCGGGTTTGCAAGGATCGGGTAAAACCACATTTTCAGGCAAATTGGCCAACCGATTAAAGGTAAAGGATGGCAAGAAACCCTTACTTGTGGCATGTGATGTTTACCGTCCAGCTGCTATAGAACAACTAAAAGTTGTAGCTACTCAAATAGGGGTTCCAGTATATTTAGAAGATGGAAATATGGATGTTGTAGAAATCGCTCTCCACGCCATCCATGAGGCTAAAGCTAAAGGGTATGATTTGATAATTGTCGATACTGCGGGACGTTTGGCAGTAGATAACGAGATGATGGATGAAATCTCTCGTCTTAAAGAGGCTGTAAAGCCTGATGAAACGTTATTCGTTGTAGACTCAATGACAGGTCAAGATGCTGTGAATACTGCCAAAGAATTTAATGAAAGATTGGATTTTAACGGAGTAGTATTGACCAAGCTTGATGGAGATACGCGCGGTGGTGCAGCTCTTAGTATCCGTACTGTTGTCAATAAGCCTATTAAATACATCGGTACAGGTGAAAAGATGGACGCTATAGATGTGTTCTATCCCGAACGAATGGCTGACCGAATATTGGGTATGGGTGATGTTGTTAGTCTAGTAGAGCGAGCTCAGCAACAATACGACGAAGAAGAGGCAAAGCGTTTACAGAAAAAAATTCAAAAAAACCAATTTGATTTTAATGATTTCTTAAACCAAATCAACCAAATCAAGAAAATGGGTAATTTAAAAGAATTGGCAAGCATGATTCCTGGAGTAGGGAAAGCCATTAAAGATATTGATATAGACGATAATGCCTTTAAAAGTATTGAGGCTATTATATATAGTATGACTCCTCAAGAACGTACAAATCCGGGAATATTGAATACAAGTCGTCGTCAACGAATAGCAAAAGGTTCAGGGACAAATATCCAAGAAGTTAACCGGCTAATTAAGCAGTTTGACCAAACACGAAAAATGATGAAAATGGTTACTGGAGGTGGTATGAGAGGAATGATGAGTCGTATGGCGAATATGCCCGGGATGCCCAAAATGTAATGTAAAATGGCAAATTGTAAAATAATAGATGGGAAAGCGACTTCTATTGCAATAAAAAAAAGTATTGCAGAGGAAGTTGAAGGGATAGTTTCCACGGGAGGTAAGCGTCCACATTTGGCTGCTATTTTGGTAGGTCATGATGGTGGTAGTGAGACGTATGTGAAAAACAAGGTTATAGCTTGTGAACAATGTGGCTTTCTCTCTACGTTGATTCGTTATGAAGAAGATGTGACAGAGCAGGAATTACTTGCATGTGTTCAGCGTCTAAATAATGATCCTAACATTGATGGATTTATTGTTCAGTTGCCTCTGCCCAAGCATATTGATGAACAAAAAGTTATTATGGCTATAGACTACCGTAAAGACGTAGATGGTTTTCATCCTATAAATGTTGGGCGTATGTCAATAGGGCTGCCATGTTTTATATCTGCTACTCCTTTAGGTATACTTACTTTATTACGGCATTATAATATCGTGACATCGGGTAAAAAATGTGTTATACTTGGTCGTAGTAATATAGTAGGCAAACCAATGGCTCAACTTATGATGCAGAAGCAGTATGGAGATTGTACGGTAACAGTGTGCCACTCGCATTCAGAAAATCTTAAAGAAGAGTGTTTGAGGGCAGATATAATTATAGCAGCGATAGGGCATCCTAATTTTGTTACGGCTGATATGGTAAAACCAGGAGCGGTAATAATAGATGTAGGTACCACCCGTGTTCCAGACGCAAGTAAAAAAAGTGGTTTCAGACTTAATGGAGATGTTGATTTCGATAATGTTACACCTATAGCTTCGGCCATAACGCCTGTTCCTGGAGGGGTGGGCCCGATGACTATCTGCTCGTTGATGAAGAATACTTTGTCTGCCAGTAAAAAGGAATTTTACCAATGACAGCTGATGAGTTTTATCAACAAGGCAACGAGTATCGCCGACAGGGTGATTGGCAACATGCAATGAACTGTTATCTTGAGGCAATTGCTATAGACCATAACTCACCTGCACTAGAAGCGAAGAAAATGTTGGAAGATATATTGAACTTTTATAATAAAGATGCATATAACCCTTAAACAAATACTATTATGAGCAGAATCAATGGTGCTATTGTAGTCAATACAGACAGGTGCAAGGGGTGTCAATTGTGTATTGTCGCTTGTCCGAAAAATGTTATTGCATTGGCTCAGAAAAAAGTAAATGTACATGGCTATCCTTATATCGAGGTAATTAATCCGGATGAATGTATAGGATGTGCAAGTTGTGGTATTGTTTGTCCCGATGGATGTATTACTGTCTATAAGAAAAAAAAGGAGGAATGATTATGGCAGAGACAGAAATTAAACTAATGAAAGGAAATGAGGCCATTGCTTATGCCGCAATCCGTTGCGGAGCTGATGGCTTCTTCGGCTATCCTATCACACCACAAACCGAGATAATAGAAACGTTGTCATTGCTGAAACCTTGGGAAACAACAGGCATGGTAGTGCTTCAAGCAGAAAGTGAGGTGGCTTCTATTAATATGGTTTATGGTGGAGCAGGGGCTGGGAAAAAGGTGTTTACTACATCATCTTCTCCCGGAGTGTCACTTATGCAAGAAGGAATTAGCTATATGGCAGGTGCCGAGATACCTGGCGTATTTGTAAATGTTCAGCGTGGAGGACCTGGGCTTGGAACAATTCAACCAAGTCAAAGCGATTATTTTCAGTCAACTCGTGGAGGTGGTAATGGCGATTATTATGTGATAGTTCTAGCACCTAATTCTGTTCAAGAAATGGCGGATTTTGTAGATCTGGCATTTGAATTGGCTTTTAAATATCGTAATCCTGCAATGATTTTGTCTGACGGGGTTATAGGACAGATGATGGAGAAAGTTGTTCTGCCGCCAATAAAACCAAGACGAACAGAAGAAGAAATCAAACGAGAATGTCCATGGGCGACAATAGGACGGACTGCAGACAGGGAAGTCAATATCCTTACGTCATTGGAGCTGCAATCGGAAGTGATGGAAAAACGTAATCTTCATTTGCAGCAAAAATATGGGACAATCAAAGAAAAAGAAGTTCGTTATGAACAACTACAGTTAGACGATGCTGATTATGTTATAGTTGCATTTGGAAGTGTTGCTAGAATTTCCGAAAAGGCTGTTGAATTAGCACGTGAAGAAGATATAAAGGTAGGCCTGTTCCGTCCTATAACCCTATGGCCTTTCCCAGAGAAAGAGATAGCCGAAATGGCCAAAACGAAAAAAGGCTTCCTTGTCGCAGAATTGAATGCCGGACAGATGATAGAAGATGTTCGCCTTGCAGTTAATGGTAAAACAAAAGTTGCCCATTTTGGACGTCTTGGCGGAATGGTCCCCGATCCAGAGGAGATAGTAAAAGCTTTAAAGGAGGAATTATTATGAATAATGAAATAATATCTCAAGAAAATCTTGTATATCAGAAGCCAAAACTAATGAATGATACAACTATGCATTATTGTCCAGGATGCTCGCATGGCGTAGTTCATAAGTTGGTCGCAGAGGTCATAGAAGAAATGGGAATGTCTGATAAAACGGTAGGCGTATGTCCTGTAGGTTGCGCTGTGTTTGCTTATCGCTATTTGGATATCGATTGGCAGGAGGCGGCACATGGAAGAGCTCCTGCGGTTGCTACCGGAATAAAACGTTTATGGCCAAATAGACTTGTATTTACTTATCAAGGAGATGGAGATATGGCTTGCATAGGTACTTGTGAGACGATACATGCACTTAATCGAGGTGAAAATGTGGCAATGATATTCATAAATAATGCCATATATGGTATGACCGGAGGACAAATGGCTCCCACAACTCTGATTGGCCAAAAAACAAGTACTTGTCCTTATGGACGTGATCCGGCAATTCATGGTTGGCCATTGAATATAGCAGAATTGGCAGTCCATCTTAAAGGTACATGTTATGTTACATGTCAAAGCGTTGAAAGCGTGGCGTCTATTCGTAAAGCCAAGCAAGCTATACGCAAAGCATTTGAAGCATCTATGAAGGGCCTCGGTTCTTCATTGGTTGAGATAGTTGCAACATGTAATAGTGGGTGGAAATTGTCGCCAGTCAAGGCTAATGAATGGTTGAAAGAGAATATGTTTGCTAATTATCCAAAAGGGGATTTGAAGGATACAACGAATCTTTAGTAGAACTGTTAAAGGAAAATTATTATGAAAACAGAGATAATTATAAGTGGATTCGGAGGACAAGGAGTTCTCTCAATGGGCAAAATCCTAGCATATTCTGGACTTATGGAGAACAAAGAAATAACATGGATGCCGGCTTATGGACCCGAACAACGCGGTGGAACTGCCAATGTTACGGTAATAATAAGCGATGACCGTATCTCTTCTCCAATATTGAGCAAATATGACGTGGCAATAGTGTTGAATCAGCCTTCGTTGGATAAATTCTTGCCAAAAGTAAAAACAGGAGGAATTTTAATATATGATGGTTTTGGCATTGCCAATGCACCAACAAGAGATGATATCCATATTTGTCGTATTGATGCAATGGACAAAGCTGCAGAAATGAAGAATACCAAGGTGTTCAATATGATTGTATTGGGAGGATTGCTCAAGGTTTGCCCTGTTGTAAGTACAGTAGGATTAAACAAAGCCTTGTATAAAAGTCTGCCAGAACGCCATCATAAATTGATACCTCTTAATATGGAAGCAGTAGAAGAAGGTATGAAAATAATCAAAGAAATTTAGAACGCGTAAATTTTGTCAAAAAAAAGGTCAAAAACT
>CAVHVH010000157.1:0-5003 GCA_963639385.1 Oscillospiraceae bacterium | reverse complement strand
GCATTATGGTATTGGTTTTTGGCAACCAGGAGCCGGAATTATCCATCAAGTGATACTTGAAAATTATGCTTTCCCAGGTGGCATGATGTTAGGAACAGACAGTCATACGCCCAATGCAGGAGGTTTAGGCATGATGGGTATTGGAGTAGGGGGAGGCGATGCTGTGGATGCACTTACTGGGCAACCTTGGGAACTTAAAATACCCAAAATTGTGGGTGTTCATCTTAAAGGAAAACTCAATGGATGGGCATCACCTAAAGATGTAATTCTAAAAATACTAAGTATGCTTACCACAAAAGGGGGAACAAATACCATCTTCGAATACTATGGTGATGGCGTAGCTACTATATCAGCTACCGGACGGGCAACTATATGCAATATGGGTGCAGAATTGGGTGCCACTTGTAGCTTGTTCCTAGCCGATGAAACTACAGAGTATTATCTCAGTCAAACAGGCAGGGAAGATGTGGCGAAATTAGTGCACATGGTAAGCGCAGAACTGAAAGCTGACAAAGAAGTGTACGAATCCCCTAACGCTTTTTATGATAAAGTGTTAGAAATCAATCTGTCTGAAATAGAGCCGGCATTAAATGGCCCGTTCTCACCCGATTTGTCTACCCCCCTGAGTGAAATGACAAGAGAAAAAGCTAAGGCACACAGTTATCCGACTCAGGTTGAAGTGGCGTTGGTAGGCTCATGTACCAATTCAAGTTATGAAGACTTAAGCAAGGCGGCTTCTGTCGCCAAACAGGCAGTGGAGTTAGACATTGCCCCCAAAGCAAAATTGATAATATGCCCAGGTAGCGAGCAAATAAGGCAAACTACAGAGCGCGATGGAATTTTGGATGACTTTCGTAAAATAGGTGCAGTAGTAATGGCCAATGCCTGTGGACCATGTATCGGGCAATGGCGAAGATATAAGAATAATACAGAACAAAAGAATGCTATTGTTACATCGTTTAACCGCAATTTCAGATGTAGAGCAGACGGAAACCCGAACACATATGCCTTTATCTCCTCGCCAGAGATTGCTGTGGCTATGGCTATCAGCGGAGACCTATGCTTTAACCCTATGCATGATGTTTTGCAAAATAGAAGAGGTGAAAACGTGAAACTTTCTGCCCCCCAAGGAAAAATTCTACCAGAAAAAGGATTCGTAGAAGTCAAGAATGGCTTTGTTGCTCCCGATTTAACTAGTCAGGATGTAGATGTGGCTATTCCCGAACATTCAGATCGGCTGCAACGGCTAGTTCCTTTTACGCCTATTCCTGCAGACAAATATGTAGATATGCCAGTTCTTACTAAAGTGTCAGGAAAATGTACCACAGATCATATTAGTCCTGCAGGTAAATGGTTGCGCTATCGTGGTCATTTGGAACATATCTCAGACAATATGTTGACAGGTTCTACAAACGCTTTTAACGGGAAGGTAAATCAGTCAAGAAATCAGATAACGGGTCAATATATGTCCATTCCAGAATCGGCTAAACTCTATAAGAATAACGGATACTATTCAATAATAATGGCCGAAGAGAATTATGGAGAAGGTTCGAGCCGAGAGCATGCGGCTATGGAGCCACGTTATCTGCATGTAGCTGTAATAATAGCTAAGAGTTTTGCCCGTATTCATGAAACAAATCTCAAGAAGCAAGGATTGTTGGCGTTAACCTTTGCTGACAAAAATGATTATGACATGATACGCGAAGATGATAGTTTATCGGTAAATCTTAGCGAATTAAACTCAAGTAATTCTATAGGGGTCAAGATTACTCATAAAGACGGAACTGTTGACTATATTACGGCCAACCATACATACAACGAAATACAGATTAAATGGCTAAAAGCAGGGGCGGCTCTCAATTATCTTGTTTGCAATAAAAAATCATAAACCCGCAAAAGTATATGGCTAAAATCATAAAAAATATCAATGGACTTGTAGTTCCAGCTCATGTAACAGTCCCGTTTATCACGGGTGATGGAGTAGGCGAAGAAATAACCCCTGTAATGCAACGTGTTATTGACGCAGCGATAGCTAAAGTCTATGGAAATACGCATACTATAGCATGGCTTGAAGTAATGGCGGGAAACAAAGCCTTTCAAAGCACAGGACAATGGTTACCACAATCAACATTGGAAACTTTTAACGAATACTTGATAGGAATAAAGGGTCCTCTAATGACGCCCGTCAGTGGCGGGATTCGCAGTTTGAATGTAGCCCTTCGTCAGCAACTTGACCTATATGTATGCCAACGTCCTGTAAGATGGTTCTCGGGAATAGATTCGCCAGTTAAGCACCCTGAAAATGTAAATATCTGTGTGTTCCGCGAAAATACAGAGGATATTTATGCCGGTATCGAATGGAATGCTGGAACTAAAGAGGCAGAGCGTTTTTATAATTTTTTGCGCGATGAAATGGGGGTTAAGAATATAAGGTTTCCGCAAAGTTCTTCTTTTGGGGTAAAACCCGTCTCCAGAGAAGGCTCCGAACGCCTTATCCGTAGTGCAATAGAATATGCTTTGGCTAACAACCTAAAAAAGGTAACGTTAGTACACAAGGGAAATATTATGAAATTTACAGAAGGGGGATTCAGAAAATGGGGATACGAATTGGCACAACGTGAATATGCAGCGCAATTAGCTGAAGGAAAACTTGTTGTAGACGATTGTATTTGTGATGCGTTCTTACAAAATGCGTTGCTCAATCCAGAGTATTATCAAGTAGTGGCTACTATGAATCTAAATGGTGACTATATGTCTGATATGCTGGCTGCACAGGTTGGAGGCATTGGAATATCTCCAGGCGCAAATATAAATTATAGTACAGGACATGCTATATTTGAAGCCACTCATGGTATAGCTCCCGACTTAGCCGGTAAAGATATTGCTAATCCATGCTCGCTTATTCTGTCGGCAGTAATGATGCTTGAATATATAGGGTGGAAAGAAGCAGGGAAAATGGTAACCAGCGCTATGGAAGCCCTTTTTGCAAGAGGTGAAGCTACAGCTGATTTAGCTCGTCAGATGATCCACGGCAAAGTGTTGGGAACAAAAGAATTTGGCAATCGTTTAACGAATGAGATAATGAGTAGATAATTTTTGTATGAAAAAAGAATATCTAATTTACAAACTGAGTGACGAGGTTAAAAATGCGTGCAAAATTCCACTTGATGCATTTCAGAAGTATGGAGTAAAGCGTGGTTTGCGCAATGAAAATGGCTCAGGAGTATTAGTGGGACTAACCAATATAGGTAATGTTGTTGGATATGAACGAGGAGAAGATGGTAAACTAAATCCTACAGATGGTAAGCTTTATTATCGTGGCTATGAGTTGAACGATTTGGTAGAACCCTTGTTAGAAGAGAAACGGTTTGGTTTTGAAGAAGTGGCCTATCTCTTGTTATCAGGAAAACTGCCTGACGAAGAGGAACTATGCGCATTTCAAGAACTACTTAATGAGAATATGCCGTTAGATCATCGCACCATAGTGCATATTATCGATTTGGAAGGTTCAAATATTATGAATATTTTGGCTCGGTGTGTATTGGAGATGTACACTTTCGATAAAAATCCAGACGACATTTCTCGCGATAATCTTATGCGCCAAGCCATAGAATTGACTGCTCGTTTTCCTACAATTATCGCCTATGCATATAATATATACAGACATTCTGTACAAGGGCGTAGTCTGCATATACGTCACCCCAAAGAGAATCTTACCATTGCAGAGAATTTCCTATATATGCTTAAGCATGAGAAGTATACAGAACTTGATGCACGTATGTTGGATTTGTTGTTGATAATTCAAGCAGAACATGGCGGAGGTAACAACTCTACTTTTACAGTACGCGTTACAAGTTCTACCCATACTGATACCTATTCATCTATAGCTGCAGGAATTGGCTCTTTAAAAGGCTCTTTGCATGGTGGCGCAAATATAAAAGTAGTTAACATGTTACATCATCTTATGCAACATATTAACGATTGGACGAACAAAGACGAGATAGATGCTTATCTTAAGCGTATGCTTAACAAAGAGGCTTATGACCGGACAGGACTTATTTATGGACTGGGGCATGCCGTATATACAATAAGTGACCCCAGGGCAGTTCAACTCAAAAAATTAGCCTATGATTTGGCCAAAGAGAAAGGGCGTGAAAAAGAATACCTGTTTCTCCGGACTATTGAGCAAGAAGGGATAAAACTTATTAGCCAAGAACGCAAAATAAGTAAACCTATTTGTGCTAATCTGGATTTCTATAGCGGCTTTATCTATGAAATGATAGGATTGCCGCAAGAAATTTTTACGCCAATATTTGCCATGGCCCGTATTGTAGGATGGATGGCACACCGTATGGAAGAACTTCATTATGAGGGGCGCCGTATTATACGCCCCGCCTATATGAATATCTCAGAGAATAGAGAATATGTGGCGTTAAGCAAAAGATAACTTTATGGTGTTGCTAATACCCTTATACAAAAGATAATCAAAAAAACGAGGCTCAGATTGATTCTGAACCTCGTTTTTTTGATTTATTGTTTAATCCTTAATGATCTTATTTAATCCTTGAAGAAACTTTTAACATCCTCATTAGGAACCATACGCTCATCAAAGATGTAAGCACCTGTTTTAGGGCTCTTAACCATCTTGATTACTTTGGTGTATGCACGGCCATCAGTTGAACCTTCGTGCAAGGTAGCTACCGCTTTCTTTGCCATTGTCTATATCTCCTATTACTTAATTTCCTTGTGAAGAGTCATCTTCTTTAGGATAGGGTTATACTTCTTCAATTCAAGGCGCTCAGGAGTATTCTTACGATTCTTGGTAGTTACGTAACGACTTGTTCCTGGCAGACCGCTGTTCTTCATTTCAGTACATTCAAGTATTACTTGAACTCTGTTTCCTTTAGCTTTCTTTGCCATTTGTAATATCTCCTTACCTTAAAAATTAATCAACATTATTACCTTCTGCGATTACCTTAATATCTTTCCAATTGCAGTAACCA
>CAVHVH010000156.1:0-5012 GCA_963639385.1 Oscillospiraceae bacterium | reverse complement strand
AACCTCAAACACGCAGACATCGCGGAGCTGGCGGATTTGGTTGGAGTCGAGGAGCTTCATGCGGCAATAAAATTATAAATTTAACGGTGGTAATTTTTAGAGCTACCCTTTACTTTTTCTTTAGCTTCTTCAATCTGCGTTTGGCTTCGGGAATGTCTGGACATAGTTCAAGTGCTTTCTCAAAATTGCGGATAGCAGCCTCTGTAAAATGCTCTTTTTCGCACTCTCTGCCCATAACAACATATTCTACGGCGAGTTTCTTGAGGAATTTTTCTTTTCTGTGTATTTCTTCAGTGAGACGTTTTATCTCACGGTCTTTCTGATTGACAATATCCAATTTACGGCGGATAAAGCGTCGTACAAGGGGGCGTTCTATATCGTACCGGCAATGGATGGCAAGAAAGAAATTGTCTAATGCCGCCTGCATGTTGCCCGCATCAAAAGCCTTTACGGTATCGTGGTACAACCTGTCGGCTTTACTCTGTTCTAAAGCCGCATGTATGAGCTGGTGGTTGTTGTAGTTTTTGGCAAAGCGAGCCACTTCGGCTTTGACAAAGATATCTTCGCGGCGAATAGGGGTAGTAAGGCTGATACCTTCGAGCGAACGGCAACGGGAGAGGGCTACATAGGTCTGTCCGCCAGCAAAGACACCGCCTGTAAAATCAATCTTTACATTCTTGAAAGTGAGTCCCTGGCTCTTGTGTACCGTTATGGCCCATGCCAACCGCAACGGCAGTTGGTGGAATGTGCCCAAGACATCTTCTTCTATTTTCTGTTCTTTCTCGTTGAAAGTATATTTGATATTGCTCCAAATTTCTTGTTCTACGGCCAGGTCCTTACCATCTTCTGTGCGTACATATACGATAGCATCTTGTTCTTCATCCTTATCCACATAAAAGGCTATTACGGTTCCCAGCGTTCCGTTGACCCAACGTTTTTCTTTGTCGTTACGTACGAATAACACTTGGGCGCCCACTTTGAGTTCTAACTTGAGTGGGGCGGGAAGGTTGTTCTCTGGGAAATCGCCTTCAATGGTTCCTTCAAATATAGAGGCCTCACCAAGGATTGCTGCCAAACGCGTAGTGTTGATATAGTCTACCGTGTCACGTCGGGTAGAGAGCGTTATAGAGAGCGAGGACTCTTGGTTGTCTATCTTGGCACCTACCTGGTGGTTAAGCATATCCAGATCGGCTGCAGTGACATGTGATGTGCGTATGTTGTCCAATATATGGATAAAGGTAGGATTGCTTTGTCGGTATACCTTGGTAAGTTCGATGCTTACCAGTTGAAATTCAGCAAAAACTTTGGCATCGAAGAAGAACTGGGAATGATAGAAGGGCGAGAGCAATTTGCGGTCTTCTTCGCGCACAACAGGCTCAAGTTGGTATATGTCGCCAACGAGTAGCAACTGCTTACCACCAAACGGTTCGCGCATGTTGCGGTTGTACACGCGTAGTACGCGGTCAATAAAGTCAATGATATCGGCACGTACCATGCTGATTTCATCGATTATAATCAATTCTACCTCGCGCAAGAGCTTGGCTTTTTCGCCTGAATAGCGTAAGGTCTTGCGCATGTTGCGTACATTGTAACGATTGTCGGTAGGTAACAACGGGTGAAAGGGTATCTTGAAAAAGCTATGAAGCGTAGAGCCTCCGGCATTGATGGCAGCAATGCCAGTAGGAGCCAGTATTACATGCTTTTTCTTGGTAGTTTCTGAAATATAACGCAAGAAAGTAGATTTACCCGTGCCGGCTTTTCCAGTAAGGAAAAGCGAGCGATGGGTAAACTGTATTATCTGCAGTGCTTTCTGAAACTCTTCGTTGTCAGTATTTATTCCTTCCACGCACACGGAGAATTACAAATCGTCAAAGCGTATAGCTTGCTCAGAAGGCTTATGGGGCTTGTGCTCGCCCTGGGTATCAGTTTCTGGGTTGGAAGCCTCTGGGGTCTTTTCTTCTTTCTTTACAACGGGATTGCCATTCTCGTCAAGAACTATCTCCTCGGAGTTGAGTTCAAGACTGTCGGTTGCTAAACTATCATTCTTGGCTTTCTGATAATAGCTGTCGCAAATATAGTCTGCGCGGGCAATATCGGCATCGGCAGGTTTGGTAAATTTGCCATGATAGTGCTGGAAAGCGGGATCGTGGAATACCGACTGCAGGAAATAGCCACAAATAGGAAGTGCCGTTCGGCTACCTTGTCCTAAAGCTCCTGTTCGGAAATGTATGCAGCGGTATTCGCCACCAACCCAAGCTCCTACTACCAAACGGGGACTTACTCCAACAAACCAAGCATCAGAGTGATTGTTGGAAGTTCCTGTTTTTCCACCGAATTCGGTGTCGCGTACATCACCGATATATCCCCATAAACTCTGTGAAGTTCCGCCGGGTTCGCGCATGCCGCCTTGAAGTAGCTGTTGCACGAAGAAGGCCGACTTGGTAGAAATGGCTTGCTCAGAACGGTCGTCGGCAGAATAGATTTCCTTTCCGTCTTTGTCGACTACCCTAGTAACCAGTACAGGCTTGTGATATTTTCCATTGTCTGACACCGTACAATAGGCGTTGACCAGTTCAAGCAGGCGCACGTCGCTTGAGCCTAATGCCAGCGAAGGGGCATCGTCAAGCGGGCTGTCTATACCCATAGTGTGGGCTGTAGATATAATACGTTTAATGCCCATTTCTTGTCCTAAACGCACGGCAACAGAGTTGATGCTTCGGGCAAACGCAGCTTTGAGGGGCATTGAATCGCCGCTGAATGTACCATTGGCGTTGGTAGGCGACCATCTGGTCATCTCTTTTTTCTTACTATCGTAGACATCCATGGTTATCTGCTCATCGCGACGTTTGTCACAAGGAGTAAGACCTTGGTTCATAGCCTCTGTATATACAAATAGTTTAAAAGTAGAACCCGGTTGACGCTCTGCGGTAACCTTATCGTATTTCCAATGTTTGAAATCAATATCACCAACCCATGCTTTTACGGCACCAGTTTGGGGTTCCATGGCCACCATGGCGCAGTGCATAAACCGTACCATATAACGGATAGAGTCAAGGCTGGACATCTCCATTTCTTTTTCGCCTTCGGCGTAATCAAATATCTTGACCTTGTGGGGTTTGTTAAGATAATAATTGATAGAATCTATGTTGTTACCGTATTTGCTTACCAACGATTTATAGAATGGTTGGCGTTTAGCGATACCCTCTATGAAACCGGGTATTACCTGGTGATGCTCGTCTTGCCAAGGGTCTTCTTTTCCCCAATGGTTATTGAAGTTGCGTTGGATAATACGCATCTGCTTATTGGCAGCCTGCTCGGCATATTTCTGCATACGGGTGTCAATAGTAGTATAAATTTTCAGTCCGCTGGTATATAGGTCGGGCGCTTTCTCTTCGTCATCGGAACCGGCAAGTAGACTGTCGCAAGCAGCCGCAACGGCATTGCGGAAATAAGTGGCTTGGCCGTCATAATTGTCTTCTACCTTATAGTCGAGCTTAATGTCGAGTTTGCTAAGTTCGTCGTACTGGCTGCGCTGTAGATCACCATGTTTGAGCATGTTGCTCAGTACTACATTCCGTCGTGAACGGCTATTCTCTGGATGGCTCTTGGGATTGTAGTAGGTAGTGGCTTTGAGCATACCCACAAGAATGGCAGCTTCGTCGGTAGTAAGATCTTTTGGCGATTTGTTGAAATAGGTTTTGGCCGCAGTCTTGATACCATAGGCATTAGAACCGAAATCTACCGTATTGGCATACATGGTAAGTATTTCTTTTTTGCTATAATACGACTCCAATTTAAGGGCTATAATCCATTCCTTACTCTTGACGATAAGGATACGGAGTCCCGGAATTTTTCCCAAAAGTCCTGTAGAATACTGCGAACGTACGCGGAACATATTTTTAGCCAATTGTTGGGTAATTGTTGATGCGCCTCGTCCTTCGTGTCGGAGTGCTGCATCCTTGACGGCCGCAAAAAGACCAATGGGGTCAATGCCGAAATGCTTGTAGAAGCGTTCGTCTTCGGTATCAACAAGAGCCTTGAAAAAATCAGGACATACATCTTCGTACTTGACGGGTGTGCGGTTCTCGTTAAAGAACTTACCTATAAGAACCCCATCAGCACTATATATTTCTGATGCCTGACTTGTTTGCGGATCGCATATACCAGAAAAATAACCGGGAGATTTACCAAAAAGCCATAGAAAGTTTATATCTACAGCGCCTAAATACAACAAGAAAGAAACTAATAAAGATGCAAATCCAATTAGCGTTTTTTTCCATATCGGGGCATCTTTATACAAATTCTTGTACCATGTCCAGAAGGCAGAGACTTTTGTTCTACACCACTGGCAGAGTGCTTTTACTTTATTCATAAAAATAAAATGTTATTCGTGTACAAATGTACGAAAAACTATTTGTCTAAATGTGCTTGTCTATGTAATTTATGATTTCTTTAACGTTATCCGGATGAAACCATACTATATTGGGGTCTTTCTTGAACCAAGTAAGCTGCTTGCGCATATATCTGCGTGAGTTTGACTGGATGCGACGAATGGCCTCTTCACGGCTTATAATTCCGTCAAAATAATCAAACATTTCGCGATAGCCAACCGTATTGAGCGAGTTGAGTCCTTTTTGTGGATAACATTGGCGTGCTTCGTCTTCCAAACCCATGGCATCCATTTCCAAGACACGTTGGTTTATGCGGTCGTAAAGTTCGTTGCGATCACGGTTAAGTCCTATCTTCAATATGTTAAAAGGGCGTTTCTTCTTATTGTTAGTACGAAAGGATGTGTAGGTTCTACCCGTCATATGACAAATCTCGAGAGCATGGACAACTCGTCGGGGGTTGTTCTTGTCAACAATCTTATAATGCTCGGGGTCAAGAATACGCAATTCTTCAACAAGACTGGGTAGACCTTCGGTTTCAAGTCGGGTTTTCATATTCAGACGGGTGGCATCGTCTATCGTAGGAATATCATCGATACCATTGCATACGGCATCGATATACAT
>CAVHVH010000155.1:0-5032 GCA_963639385.1 Oscillospiraceae bacterium | reverse complement strand
GTACTGGGCTTGCCAGACGAGTATGATACCGACTATGCCAAGAGCGGAGGCCAGAGCATACACCCCGCTACATGGTCTTTAATGGCTTCGGGTAGTTATCGTAATAAGTCGCGTACGCCCGTAGGCTATACCTTATACGAACGCTATTCGTTAGGCTTTGCCACCCCAAAAGTGATAGATGCTCCAGGCGAGTTCAGTTTAAAGGCCGTTAACACGTCGAATACCGGATACCGCATCAATAGCTCGGTTCCCAACGAATATTTCTTGATAGAAAACCGACAACAAACCCGTTGGGATGCCTATCTCGCAGGTCATGGAATGACCGTTATGCGGGTAGACTCTACCAATGTAGAAGTATGGGAAGGCAACACCATTAACTGTAACCCTTCCCACAACTATCTGGAACTATTGCGGGCCACCCCTCAGACCAAAACATCGGGTACAACCGTTACCGTTACCGATTCGGCCGGTGACCCCTTCCCCGGCAGTGGCAATGTAACAGAGATAACCAACAATACGTCGCCCTCGATACGGTCGTGGACGCATGCTTCAACGCCGCTGGAGATTACCGATATAAAAGAAGATGCCAACGGTGTGGTTACGTTTGCCGTTGCCAAGGCCAGTATAACCGAACTGGTAGAAGACTTTGAAGCTATGGAGACCACTACCGGAAGTACCGCCACTTTAGAGGGAAAATTCTGCAAGTGGACACTCAATGGCGGAGCCATGATAACCGCATCTACCGAAGGCTTCGGCAATGGCGAAAAAGTATTGGCACTAAAGAAAAAGGCCGAAGTGCAGACCTCTGTGATAGACAAGAAGGTAACGTCGATATCGTTTATGGCCTACAACCCAACCAGTTCGGTAACCATTCTGCGCGGTTACTATTCTACAAACAATGGAAAGAGTTGGACCTCTATGAAAAATGTAGATGGGGTTGAGAATATCACCGTTGAAACTAACGGTTCAGTACAGGTTATATATAATATAGAGGTAGAGAATGCTTGTTTCAAGATAACCGAGACCGTGGGTAGTAACTCTGCTTACTGTAATATAGACGACTTTACGCTTTCTTACGAGGATGTATCTACGGGTATATCGCCCAATACAATCGCTGCAGGCGATGTCGCCGGAACCTTCAGCCTTTCAGCTGGTAGACTTGCGGTAACAGCAGCCTCGGGAGCAATCGTAGCCGTATACAGTGCCAATGGTATGCTGGTATCGCAGCAGAAAGCCACTGCCGGAAACGTAACCGTAGATTTGCCAGAACATGGCGTGTACATAGTGGCCGTAGGGCGTAATAGATATAAAGTAGTATATTGATTAAAGGATAATGTAGATGTTGTAATCGGGCGGGGCGAATGTGAAAAGAGGACCGCATTTGCAATTCCCACCGGTTACGGCCAAGTATTTATAGTCCTCAAATAGAGAATCTAATATGAGAAGATTTTTACTCTTGTTCGTAGTGCTGTTAGCAGCATTGACGCTTCCGGCTTCAATGATGGCAGACGATTCGAGAATCTTCAATTCGGCGCAGAATCCTGTACAGCCGGTTAAACAAGTCAACCAGCAGTTGTTTACTGCGGGCAGTACTTTGCGTATGTACGGAGCCGAAACCAAATTGAAGGCCGAAGAGATGCCGTTGTCAGCCAAAAGGCAAGCGCGAAAGGTAAAAACGTCTGGAGCAGCGAAGATAGACGTTTCGCTGAGTTCAGAGTGCGTAATTACCTACAAAACCCTTACCAGTTCGGGTGCCGATGGTGGTAATGCAGTTACAGTGGCTGTGTCGAAAACAGCCGCAGACTCTGTTACCATTACCAATTTCTTTGCATCGGGCGTGGTAGTAAAGGCCAAGGTTGACCCTTCTACCAGTGTTGTTACCATTCCTAACCAGGTTTTGGGTAAATTTATTGTTGGCACGGATACTGTTCCTTGCGACTTAGCCGTTATTACCAGTGCTGGTAAGCCCGACCGCAAATCCCAAATTACGGGTAAAAAGAATGCCGACGGGTCTATAACCCTCGACAGTTGGTGGGGTGTGTTTGTAACCACTGGTACCAATGCCGACAAGTTTGTGGGAGCATACTACAATACAGAGATAATCCCCGCAAATGCCACGATGTCGTACACCGTGTGGAACTCACATACCTCGGCTTTGCAGAACGTATCTTTTGCTGTATATGTAGAACAGCCTACTACCAATGTGATCAAGGTGACAAATTTTGCCAACTATGGACAGACTGTAGAAGTGGAGCTTAACCGTGACTGCTCTGCCACTATAGAATCTCAGGTGGCCCGTAAAGATGCTACCTATGGTAGTTGGTCTACCTATTCGGCTACTTTCAAGGAAAACTATGCAGGTCTTGCCTCTTACGCATCGGTGATAACCTGTAACAAGGCCACCGACAAGCGCACTGTATCTTGGGGCAACTGGACTTTACTTACCTCTGGGTACTATTGGGGTGCAATGACCGAAGGTAAGATAGAAACTAAGTTCGATATTACCTATCCCCAACTTAATGTAACCGATTTTGAGGGCGAAGGCACCGAGGCCAACCCCTACAAGCTGAAGACTCTCGACGATATGATTCTCCTCTCTGACAAGGTGAACAGCGAGGAAGCTACCTATGGAACTACAACCCTGTATGCCCGTCCATATCTGGGCAAGTATTTCCGTATGGAGAACGATATAGATATGTCTGGTTACCGTTTTACTCCTATAGGTGCCGATTGGACCCACCAGTTTGCCGGTACTCTCGATGGAAACGGACATACCATAACCGGACTTACTGTAAATACGGGCGCCAAGGGATATGCCGGCCTCTTTGGTAAGGTTGATACCCTGGGTGTAATCAAGAACGTGAAATTTGACAAGGCTGTAGTTGAGGCTGGCAGTTATTATGCCGCCGTTGTTGCAGCATGGTCGCTTGGCGATATAGAAAACTGTACCGTAACCAATTCGGTAGTTACCAATACCGGAAATACCGGTGCTGCTGGTATTGCTGCCATTGTACGCAGTGTAAGCAACTGTAGCGTAACTACATGTAATATTACTGGTGCATACGGATATGCTGGCGGTGTAGCCGGTCAGGTTAACGGTACTGCCAGCAACTGTAGTGCTGTAAACGTAAGCATCAAGGCCGGTGGTGTAACCGATACTTATCCTTCAGGTGGTGTTATCGGTTCGCTGTTCGGAGGAAAGGCCGTAAACTGCTACTTCTCAGGTACGCTCGATGGTCGTTACCAGTCTAACCTAAGTCTTGGTGGTGTGGCCGGTGTATGTTACAAAGGTACAATAGAGAAGTGTTATGCTACCGGTACCATATATGGTTATGGTAACCAGGCTACCGTTGGCGGTGTGGCCGGTAACCTGTATGGATCTATCGAAAACTGCTATAGCAACACTGTAATAACAAGCGTTTCATCGCGTTATGTAGGTGGTCTTACTGGATATGTACGCTCTTGGAAGGATGGTGACAACGAATGCCAGAGCTCGCTGAAGAGCAGTTATTCTGCCAGTGTTGTAGATGCCGAGACCTATCAGTACAAGCCCGAGACCGAGCGTCGCGAAATACTGGGTACTGTAATGGACGGTGCTACTCCTGTTACAGAGAATATCTACTTTGACAACCAGATGACTAACTTCAAGTCAACCGAATACGGTGCTACTACCGCTCAGCTTACTTCGGCTTCGGGTGTCAAAGGCTTCGACTCTACGGTATGGACATTCACCGAGGGAGCTTATCCACGCCTCAAAGGTATGGATGATACCGAGGCTGCCAAGTTCAGTGCCAGTGCATTGATACTTTCAAGCCGCAGCTCACGCGACAAAGTTTGCCAAGATGCCAAGTTCACTCTTCTTGGTAACACTACCGTGAAATATGTAGTTAATGGCAAGTATGCTGAAGAAGGTACCAACTCATCTATCAGCGGCGTTGATCTGAAACTCAAAGAATCTTTCGGTTCAGATTCTATCTGCTTTGTATCAGAGAATGTAGGTCTAAGAGTAATGACCATAAAGATTTCGCCTATCGACTATGATGGCGAAGGTACCGAGGATAACCCCTATTTGCTGAAGACCAAGGCAGACTTGATTAAACTGTCAAAGGCTACCACTATTTCTCAGCAGCTCTTCCCCGATACATACTTCAAGGTGGCTAATGATATAGACCTGGAGAAAGATGATAGCTTCCTGGGTATCTGTGCAAGTATCACCACAAGCTCTTCTGATGCCCATGTACAGTTTGCCGGACATATCGATGGTGGTGGACACACTATCCACAATATGAACATTACAGGTGCCATAGTATGGACAACCAAACCTACAGAAACCACGATGGGTACTCCTACAGTAGGTTCTTGTATTGGTTACAAGGGCTTTATAGGTCGTCTTGGCCCTGCTGGAAGTGTAAAGAATCTTACCATTGCTGCCGACGCAACGCTTACCGACTTCTGGGCTACATCGGCCGCTATAGTAGGTTACAACTATGGTACTATAGAGAACTGTAAGAACTATGCCGATGTAACTGGCTTGAGCTGCTGGATTGGCGGTATAGCCGGACAGAACCTAAAGGGTGCTATTATCCGTAACTGTTACAATGCCGGTAATATTACCACTGGTTATATGACTGTAGGCGGTATAGCCGGAAGTAACTATGGATTGATAGAAAACTGCGAGAATACTGGTGAGATTGCAGCTAAGGTTGTTTCTTACTTCATCTCAGGAAGCAAAGTTACCAAGTTGTTGGGTGCTGGTGGTATCTCTGGCGGTATGACTGGTGGACGTATTGTTAACAGTGTTAACTCGGGTACTATCTACGGCTATGCACGTGTAGGCGGTATCAGTGGTTCGCTGGCTGCCGTTAGTGGCAGTTCATACGATTACCAGAACGAAGTAGTTAACTGTATCAACTATGGTAGTGTAATCTCTACCGATAAAGCCAATGTAGGTTCTATAGGCGGACAGGCCGGAACAACTGGCGAATGTAAAGACAACTATTACGACGGTCAGATTACTCTACACAAAGCCAAC
>CAVHVH010000154.1:1957-5051 GCA_963639385.1 Oscillospiraceae bacterium | reverse complement strand
TTGATATTTTAAAGTTTGGCAGCAAAGATAGTGTTTTCATTTTTGAGCCCTAATTTGAGTACTTACACACCGAACATTAGCACAATAACTATTTATCATGTTGGGGGACTATAGCAAAATAAACCAAGTCATGGTCTGTAAGATTTTCCATATAGTGTGAGTGTCCACATGGGCAATAATGACATTGGCCAACTTTTACTATCTCTATATTATCATCATAATGAAATGTTGCCTCTCCACTAATAATATAAATCACTTCGCTATTGCCCTCGTGTGTATGTAAGCCCGTTGATGCCCCTGGCCTAAGTGTAGAGTACATTATTTTGATGTTGTCATCAAAATAATTGCGAGAATCTAAAGCACCCTTACCACCCTTGAAATTTAAGGTGCGAATTTCCTTGATTTTTTCAAAATCTATAATCATACTTAATAAATTATTCTATATTTTCTGCATATTGTCGTAGCGCAGCTATCAATGCTGTATTTTCATTCCTTGTCCCTATCGTTACCCGTAGACAATCATCGCACAATTGTACACGGGAACGATTACGTACGATAATTCCTCGTTCTATCAAATAATCATAAATTTTTTGTGCATAGTTCATCTTTGCTAGAAAAAAGTTGGCATCTGTAGGATAAACACTTTTGCAACAAGGAAGTTCTGAAAATGCTTTTATCGTGCGGGTCCGTTCAGACAACAATATATCAATCCATTGTTCTATCTCAAACGGATCTGAAAGCATTTCCATTGCCTTTTGTTGCGTAAGATAATTTACATTATAAGGATATTTTACCTTGTCAAACAATTCTATGATAGACTTACAAGCAAATGCCATTCCTAGACGTATTGCAGCACACCCCCAAGCCTTACTCATAGTGTTGAGAATAATTAGTTTAGGGTAATTCGATAATTCAAGTCTAAAAGGTTTGGCTTTTGAAAAATCGCTATAAGCTTCGTCTATAACAACAATACCATCAAATTTATTAAGTACTTTGGTTATTTCGCCTCTATCTAAACTATTTCCAGTAGGATTATTTGGACTGCATATCCAAATAATTTTTGTATGAATATCACAAGCTGACAATAATTTATCAGCATTTAACTGAAAATTTTTCTCCAAAGAGACTGGCCTATATTCAATATCGTTTATATCTGCACATACACGATACATACCATAGGTAGGTTCTATGGCAACAACATTATCAATTCGAGGTTCACAAAAAATTCGAAAACACAAATCTATAGCTTCGTCCGATCCATTTCCTAGAAAAATATTATCTATATGAATTTGCTTAAGACGACCTATTTGGGTTTTAAGCTCTTTTTGCAAAGGGTCTGGATAACGATTATATGGAAAATTAAATGGATTTTCATTGGCATCAAGAAATATTTTTGCATTATGTCCACTATATTCATTTCGAGCACAACTATAAGGAGCCAAATCCAAAATATTTTTACGAACTAAGTTATGGATATCTTTCATATTTATTTTTTTGCAATTCGTACTCGCATGGCATTTGCATGCGCTTCAAGTTCTTCATTCTCTGCCATTGCAACAACTGCATCGCCAATATATTCAATTCCTTGGTAAGTAATATGTTGAAACGTAATCTTTCGACAATAGGTATCCAAATTAACCCCTGCATACGCTTTGGCATAACCATGAGTAGGCAAGGTATGATTTGTACCACTCGCATAGTCACCTGCGCTCTCACAAGCCAAGGGCCCTAAAAACACACTACCGGCATTTACCACTTTTGGGGAAAGATTGTTGTAATCTTTTGTAGCTATAATCAAATGTTCGGGAGCATAAGCATTACTTATTGCCATGGCTTCTTCTGTGTTGTGTACAAGAACAAATTTACTATTAGTCAATGCCTTTTCTGCAATCTGCTTGCGTGGAAGTTTTTCTAGTTGGCAAGCTATTTCATAATAAATTTTCGTCAGCATAGATTCTGAAGTTGTAATAAGTAAAACTTGTGAATCTATCCCATGCTCTGCTTGAGAAAGTAAATCTGCAGCAACGTAAACCGAATTGCTTGTTTCATCCGCTAATACACATACCTCAGAAGGCCCCGCCGGCATATCTATTGCAACACCTGATAGTGAAACCTGTTGTTTTGCAGCCATAACATATTGGTTTCCAGGTCCAAAAATTTTATAAACCTTTGGTACTGTTTCTGTACCATATGCCATAGCTCCAATTGCTTGTACTCCACCTATTTTAAATATTCGTGACACACCAGCCATTTTAGCAGCTAAAAGAATTGCTGGATTTATTTTCCCGTCTTTGTTTGGGGGAGTACAAATTACTATTTCTTGACATCCTGCGATTTTAGCTGGTACAGCAAGCATTAGAACGGTAGAAAATAATGGGGCCGTTCCTCCAGGAATATAAAGTCCCACCTTTTCAATTGGCATACTTCTCTGCCAACAACTTACCCCCGTACAAGTTTCTACAACATGTTCTTCAAATCGTTGGGAGCTATGAAAAGTGTAAATATTGTGATAGGCTATTGACAAAGCACTTTTCAATTTTTCACTTATACTTCTTTCTGCTTCTTCAATTTCATCTTGACTTACAGTAAAATCATTCAATTCGACATGATCAAACTGGTATTCATATTTTTTTACAGCTTTATCTCCGTTAGACTTTACATCTTCCAAAACACCGTGCACTACATCCATCAATTGTTCTGAATCTAACCGAGGTCGAGCAGATATTTCTGTCCAATCGTCTGCTGTTGGATAATGATAATAGGTACCAAAAATTATATCTTCGTTATTCATTATATTAATCCTTAAAGAATCCTATAATATCATCTTTTCTATTGGAGTAACTAATATGCCCTGTGCCCCCAAATCTTTAAGTTTTCCTATGATTTCCCAAAAACGTTTTTGATTCAAGACGGTGTGTACTGAGCACCAGGCAGCATCTGCCAACGGAATTATTGTGGGACTTTTCAAGCCTGGAAGAACATTAATAATTTCCTCAAGCCGCTCTTTGGGTACATTCATCCGTACATATTTCTTGTCTTCTGCATTTTTAACCGCCGAAAATCGAAATAGCATTTCTTGTAAAATCTTGTATTT
>CAVHVH010000154.1:0-1860 GCA_963639385.1 Oscillospiraceae bacterium | reverse complement strand
CGCATCTTCCATTGATTTGGTACCTATCAAGAGAGCTTCGCTTTGCATTACTACTTCTATTTCTTTCAAATTATTACTTATAAGCGTTGAGCCACTGCTTACTATATCAAATATAGCATCAGCCAGTCCTATGCCTGGAGAGATCTCCACACTCCCTGTAATAACATGCACTTCTGCCTGGATATGATTTTGAGAAAGGAATTTATTCAAAATTACAGGATAAGAAGTAGCTATCTTTTTACCATTGAACCATGTTAATCCATTATAGTCTGCTTCTTTGGGTATGGCAAGCGACAATCGGCATTTACTAAATCCAAGATGCGAAATGACATCTGCCCCCTCGCCTCTTTCCACAAACTCATTCTCCCCTACTATCCCCAAATCAGCAATTCCGGTTGCAACACATTGAGGAATATCATCATCGCGCAAGTATAAAACTTCTATGGGAAAATTAGTTGATTGTACTAACAATGTACGCCTTGAGGCGCTAATCTTTATATCTGCTTCTGCCAACAAAGACATGGTATCTTCAAACAATCGCCCTTTTGATTGTACTGCTATCCGTAACATAATTAATAATTGTGTTGATTCTCATGAAAAATGTGTTGCAAAAATAGATAAAATGTTTTATCTGTCCAAATAATGTGGTAACTTTGTAATCAATTATGCGATTAGAAAAATATTTATTCATTTTTTTTGCATTTTCCCTCATAGGCTGCCAAAGGGAAACAAAAGAGCAGCGTACCCCATGGGGTACAAGTCTAACTACGAATGCAGACTCGATTTCCACCAATTATACATTCAATGATATTCTTAATAATGGCGAAATCATAATGCTAACTATTTCTGGGCCACAAACATATTACGAATATCATGGAAAAGGATTAGGCATCCAATATTTGTTATGCGAAAAATTCGCCCAAACTCTAGGTGTTTCCCTAAGAGTTGAAATTTGTAAAGATACGACCGAATTAATTAATAAACTAAGACAAGGTGAAGGTGATATTGCAGCCGTTGCTTTGCCAAGAACATTCAAGAGAATAAGATATTGCGGTGTTTCATACCCCAAAGAAAAAACCAGTTGGGCTGTTGGAATAGATAACAACTCCCTTGCAGATACCCTAAATCACTGGTTTAAGCCTTTGATGATAGAACAAGCAATAAAAGAACAACAATTTGTATTATCTTCTCGCAGTACAGTACGAAGAGTTTATTCTCCAATATTAAATAGCAAGTCTGGGACAATTTCACAATATGATCACTTCTTTCAAAAATACGCACCTTTAGCTCGTATGGATTGGCGTTTATTGGCAGCCCAATGCTATCAGGAATCTACTTTCGATCCCAAAGCTCATAGTTGGGCCGGAGCATGCGGACTAATGCAAATAATGCCTGAAACAGCCGATTTGATAGGCTTACCGAAACACCAATTATATGAACCTGAAGCAAACATTGCTGCTGCGGTCAAATATATAGCCCAACTCAATAACAGATTTAAAGATATTCCAGATAAAACAGAACGAACATTCTTTGTCTTGGCAAGTTATAATGGTGGATATCATCATATAAGAGATGCAATGGCACTAGCTAGAAAATATGAAAAAAGGACTTTTTTATGGAGAGATGTATCGACCTTCGTATTAGGCCTTCGCGAGCCGCATTTTTATAACGACCCTGTGGTAAAGTATGGATATATGCGTGGTGATGAAACCGTAGACTACGTTGAACGCATATCCATAAGATATGGGAAATATAGAGGATTTGTATCACAAGCATCTGTTGGAGCGTTTGACAATTTGGAGCCACAACGTGCAAAGAAAAAGTATAGATTTCATATTTAATTATATAACGAGGTTTAAA
>CAVHVH010000153.1:0-5109 GCA_963639385.1 Oscillospiraceae bacterium | reverse complement strand
TACAGGTTTTATGGTATTGGACGCTTTTGCAAAAGCGTCCAATATTGTTTTTGAGGATAGGCGTTATGGCTTTCTTGCCGAAACATCGCTAAAAGGGCGTAAGGTGTTTCTGCTCAAGCCAACAACGTTTATGAACCTTAGTGGTAATGCCGTTCGCTATTGGTTAGGCAAGGAGAATATAGACCAAAAACGACTACTTGTAGTCTCTGACGATGTGGCCCTCCCTGTGGGTGCTTTCAGACTGAAGGCTAATGGAAGTAACGGCGGGCATAACGGTCTTGGGCATATTCAACAACTTATAGGCCAGGATTATCCGCGCCTGCGTATGGGAATAGGTGGTGATTATCCTCGCGGTGGACAGGTTGACTGGGTATTGGGGCATTTCTCCAACGAGGATATGGATAAACTCAAACCCAGCATAGATGTGGCGGTAGATATTATCAAGAGTTTTGTATTGGCAGGCATAGATATCACAATGAATCAGTATAATAAATTAGGGAAGAAATGAAAACCGAGGCACGTATAGACAAATGGCTTTGGGCTGCACGTATCTATAAAACGCGTAGCATGGCCGCCGATGCTATCAAAAACGGGCGTATAACTATAGGCGGTGCCAATGTAAAGCCGTCGCATATGGTTAAAGCTGGTGATGTGGTGTCGGTGCGTAAGTCTCCAATTACCTATTCGTTTAAGATACTTCAGCCTATCGAGCAGCGTGTAGGTGCCAAATTTATCCCCGAAGTCTATGAGAATGTAACACCTCAAAGTCAGTACGAGCTTTTGGAGATGAGCCGTATCAGCGGCTTTGTTGATAGAGCTCGCGGCACAGGTAGACCTACCAAGAAAGACCGGCGTGCCATGGATGCCTTTGTTGATCCAACCCAATTCGGCTTTGACGATATGGATGAATTGGATGATTGGGAGCGTAGTGATGAAGAATAATTTGGCCATCTTTGTTTCGGGTAGCGGTACCAATTGCGAGAATATTATCCGCCATTTCTACCATCATCCTACGGTAAACGTAGCACTAGTGATAAGCAGTAGTCCAAAGGCCGGAGCTATAGAGCGCATAAAGCCTTATGGCGTGCCGTGTTGCGTGGTAGGCAAGGAACAGTTGGGTAGTACGCAGTTTGTAGAAATGCTGCAAAACTATAATATTACCTTTATTGTACTTGCAGGATTCCTCTTACGGGTACCCAATACTCTCGTTATGGCCTACTCGCACCGTATTGTCAATATTCATCCGGCTCTTTTGCCCCGGCATGGAGGAAAAGGCATGTATGGACGGCATGTACACGAAGCGGTTAAGGCTTGTGGAGATACCATTACGGGCATGACCATACACTGGGTTAGTCCAGAAATTGACGGCGGAGCCATTATCAGCCAGTTCTCAACGCCTATCTTGCCTTCTGATACCGTAGAAGAAATAGCCCGTAAGGAGCATCAGCTCGAAATGCAGTATTTCCCTACTGAAATAGAACGCATATTAACCACCCTTGAAGATTAGCATTGTTTTAGAGCCATACTTAATAAACATTTATTGATATGTCAACAGGTATAGAACTTATTTTGCTCGCCATAGCTTTGGCTATGGATTGCTTTACGGTCTCTACTGTATGTGGAGTTATATTGGGCGGTCGTAAGTGGCGTCCCATAGTTACTACCGCTTTGTTCTTTGGCGCATTTCAAGCCTTTATGCCTTTGATAGGGTGGCTTGGAACGTCCTTATTTGCCCGGCAAATAGAGGATTTTGACCATTGGATAGCCTTTTCATTGCTTGTATTTCTTGGAGGGAAAATGGTGCGCGAGTCGTTTCAGCCTGAGGAACATCGTAGTTTTAATCCCATCTTGTTGCGTACTCAGTTGGTGCTTGCAGTGGCTACCAGTATTGATGCTCTTGCCATAGGAATCTCGTTTGCTTGTACGGGTTATCGTACTATGGCCGACCTTGTGTTGCCTCTGTTTACAATAGGAATAGTATCGGTGTTGTTTTCTTTGGCTGGCTATCTATTGGGTATTCGGTTTGGCTCTGTAATTACTCGTCGTGTCAGACCAGAACTTTTCGGTGGTATAATTCTTATTATTATAGGCATTAAGGTACTTGTTGACCATATTGCAGGATTGTGATTGCAAGAATTTTATGTGTAAATACGTTAAGGGGCTGTACTCTTATTATGTTGAGTACAGCCCCTTGACGTATTTAGAATGGGCGATGGCCGCCGGGAGGCATGCCTCCTGGTGGCGGACCTCCGAATCCTCCACGATCATGCTGACGGTCTGGTGGCATATCTCCGGGTTGTCTGTCTCCGTTGCGACGCATACCTTTGCGTGCATCTTTACCTCCAAACATATTGAAACGATAGACTACATGTAGCATGGCATAACTGTTGATGCTGTTGTACCACGTATCACTACGTTGGAAAGCACTAATGGTACGACTGAAATTGCTTTGCTGGTGTAACAAATCGTAGAATTGTAGCATAACAGTGAGGGGCTTGCCTTTAAGGAAGCCTTGTGATACTTGGGCGTTCCATATCAGCTCGTTGGTATTCATAGAATTGTCATTGTATCCTCGTCTACTGTTCTCGCTGATGTTGGTGGAGAGTGCTGTGCCCCATGGGGTAGTGAGGCTGAAGGTAGCGCCATAACTAAACTGCCAAGTATCGAGATTGCTTTGGCTTTGTAGTTGATTTCGGCCATGCAGATAGCTTACAGAACCATTAAGTTCGGCCGAAACCCATCCATCGCGGTAGCCTACATTGAGCTGTTCGCGAAGATTAAGCGTGCGTGTGCGGTTCTTTTGCACACCCGTAGTGCGGTCGAGAGTAAGATATCCAACATTGTTAGTAAACTTGGCATCGGTATTGGTATTGGTATACCATGTGCCGACAGAGTCGATAGATGTATTATAGAGCAGTCCGCCCTCTATACTCCAATTTCCGTTGATGTTCTCTGGGCGTGTGGTGCGTCCACCAGTTACGCCGTCGTAAGTTACCATATCGCTGATAGAGTTACGGGTAGTCTGGAACGAGAGGTTGGCATTGATAAATTGTGCACGCTTGGAAATGAAGTTGTTGTAAAACAAGTTGAAATTGTTGGTAAACGAAGGCTTCAATCCAGGATTACCTTTTGAGATGTCGAGCGGATTACTGTCGTCGGTAATATCAAGCAATTGTGTCATGCTGGGTTGGCTTGTTGTACCGCGGTAGCGTATGCGTAGCTGGTGCTGGCGGTTGAACCGGTAACGCAAATCGAATGTGGGTGAGAAATTGGTTACGGTACGAACTGTATCCACATGTATTCCTTGATAGTCTTGTATATATTTCGAACGTTGTGGCTGAACCATGAAGCCCGCATTGAGTTGGTATTTGCTCCGTACAAGGCGGAAAGTTACGTTCATTTCATGAATGTAGTTGTTGTACTCAGAGTATCGGCTTAGATCTTGGTCGCGATAGTCGTCTATACTTCCAGGAAGCAATCCAAGATAGCTTCCCCATCCGCGATAGATAGGGGTGATGCCGTCGAAATAAG
Source organism: Oscillospiraceae bacterium (assembly GCA_963639385.1). GTDB lineage: Bacteria > Bacteroidota > Bacteroidia > Bacteroidales > Bacteroidaceae > Prevotella. The sequence continues at coordinate 1,578 of CAVHVH010000153.1, read as the reverse complement.
TACTTCCAATTTGGCTGAAGTCATAGGTAGCGCGGTCGCTCTTGCTATGGCTGTACTTGAAGTTGTATCGTAACTGCAGAAAAGCTCCTTTGAACAGAGGCTCGGTATAGGTGGCCGATAGCCTGTAGTTGTAATTGTCTGTTGGGGTGGTGTTGTAACGGTGGGTCTGATAGGTAGAGTCAAGACCTTCTGCCGTTTTCAGTAGCCATAATTTGGTGGCGTTCATTGAAAGACTTTCGTTGTTGCTCTTGCTATAACCGCCCCCGGCACCAAAAGTGATGCTGCGCCCACGTGAGTTAAGTTTGCGGTTTATTTGTAGTGTTCCGCTAAGGTCGTTGCTCGAACTGTAGCTAATAGAATTTCCTTTCTGCGAGTTGACTACCAAACTGTCGCGTCCCATATTTTCCATTTCGCTATCATCAAGAGGATTGGTGGAGTAAAGGTATGGGTCTGCGTTGAAAGAGGCAGATGTAGAGGTAGTGCGTCCATCGGTCTTTGACCACGCCAACGAGGGCCTAAACATGATGTTGGTCATAGTGTCTGGTTGCCATTCCAATCTTCCCTGTATATTCAAGCTGTTGCTACGCGAGTAGTTTTGTCGTATGCTATTAGAGAAGGCTCCTGTAGTGCTGACAAAGTTTTCGGCCGAATTGCGGGTAAAGGCATCACCATCATTGTGTTGCCAAAAAGCACTTAGGTCTATCTTGAGTTTCTTTATTACTTCGTAATTATAGTTTATACCCAGCATTTTGGCGGCATTTAGTCCTTGGCGTCCGGCACCGAAACGGCCTCTGCCTCCGCCGGGAAATCCCATGTCGTTTACATTGTTGGCACTGCCGAATACCATAAATCTATTCTTGTCATCGAAATAAGCCCCCATTCCCTTTTCTGAGTATCGGCTATGGTTGCCAATACCTAAGTCTATATTGGCAAATGAGCCCCGGTTCATGCCTTTTTTTAGGCCAAAGTCGAGAACCGTAGTCTCTTCTCCGTCGTCAATGCCAGTGATGCGCGCAAGGTCACTTTTTTCATCGTATGCTTTTACCTTCTCAACAATAGATGTCGGCAGATTCTTCATTGCAATCTTGGTGTCTCCGGTCATGAATTCTTTGCCGTCAACCAATATTTTCTTTACTTCTTTGCCGTTGTGGGTTATTTTTCCACTCTCGTCAACTTCTACGCCCGGTAGTTGTTTTACCAGTTCTTCAATGGTAGAACCCTCTGGTGTGCGGTAAGCGGCGCTATTATATATAAAGGTGTCTTCTTTGACAGTTACCTTGACTGCTTTTCCTATAACTTGGGCTTCTTTCAGCACTACTGCATCGGTCTTTATGTCTATTTTCCCAATGTTTAGGTTCTTGCCATCGCTTATTTTGATACGCTTAACTATGGTCTGATAGCCTACACTTGATATGCGCAGTTTGTATAGACCATCTTTCTTGATATGCAATTTGAATACTCCCTGCGCATTACTCAGTGTGCCACCGGCATAGGTGCTGTCAGCCGTAAACAGTTGTACAGATGCCTGCTCTATTGGCTCTTTGCTTTCTGGGTCAATAAGTTGTCCGCTGACAAATC
>CAVHVH010000152.1:0-5118 GCA_963639385.1 Oscillospiraceae bacterium | reverse complement strand
TGATATAAAACCAATATAATCAGAGGTTTTCTGTTTGTTCCGAGTTTAAATGAAAGAGCCGTGCAGAAAGTGTTATATTTTCTTTGTTTTATGTGTCGAAAAGTGTAATTAATGAAAAGAAAATATAAACTATTCGCGTCTCTATGCTACCCTATAAGAAGCAGGAGCATCTTACCAATCTACCCCTTTACGCTGCGCAGTATATTTAGGGTCCACTAATTTATAGAACCACCCATAAGACATAATACCGAGAAATGCAAGGATTCTTTAGCCAAATCGAACGAAAATCTATCGATTTGGCTAAAGAAAATCAAAATAGGGTTTTATTCTATAACCCTTACATATCCCTCCTTGCGGGGTTTTGCCGGTTTCGGTTGTGTAACGGCATAGCCAAGAGCTATATGACCTATTCCCTCAACATCTTCGTCTATGCCCCATTCTTTGAGCAGTTGCTTACCACGCTGCGTTTCAAACACCTCTTTGGCACGGTGTATCCAGCATGCGCCCAATCCTAAGGCGTGGGCAGCGTTGAGCATATTGCCCATAACCAGCGAACCATCGTAAAGATAGGTATTCCGCGATTTTTGCGCCAAAACTACTATTATCACAGGGGCAGCGTAGAAAGGGTCGGCGTGTATGCCTAACACCCCGGCATTCATCTTCGAGAGCTCGTCGCGCACGGCCTTGTTCTTAACCACTACTATCAGCGGCGACTGCAAGCCCATGCCTGTAGGGGCAGCCATGCCCGCTTTGGTAATCTTGTCAATGTCTGCCTGTTGGGGCATTTGTCCGGTAAATGCCTTTACACTCCTACGGGTGTACAATGCTTCTAATGCTTCCATAATTTTATTCTTTAGGTTTGTAGGGTGTACTAAAATTACCACCCTTATCTCATTATGCGTATGCGGGTTAGAACTTTATCCTTGCCTGCATTTCTATATCGGTTTGCGAACTGGCATCAATCTGTTGTAACCCCGACGATATATGATTACGATCCATATAGTTGGTTACCGATGCCTTGACAGCCAGCATCAGACGGGGAGAAATATTGGCTCGGGCGGTAAGGGCATAGTGTATGCCGTTGCCGTAGAACGCTGGCACTGTAAACGAGTAGAGCATACCGTACTCGTAACTGTATATACGACTATCATAGTCGTCGGTGTCAAAGTATAGCAGTTGTACCGCTGCCTGCAACCATTTACCACTATAGCGTATCTGCTGTCCGGCGGCCCATCCGGCACTGCCTTCGGCGTTACTGTTGTATGTTGCTGTTGCCAGCGTCTTTGATGTCCATCGCCCCGTTGTTACGGTAAATGTCGATTGTGCCCTGTGTATGGTATAGTCAGCAAGTGTCTGATGGTTGGCATCGTCTTTCTGCTTGGTCTTTACCCTATATCGTGTCTGCCATATAATGTTACCATGGCGGTATTCTGCCTGCAGCAGATTATCCCACGTGTGCGAGGCTGCCGATATGCCGTAGCGCGGCCATGCAAAGTAGGCATAGTCTGTATAAGCCATCAAGTTCCAGCGGCGGTCTATGTGCCATAAGGCCGAGATGTAGAGTCCGCTCTCGTTGTTTATCTGTGAACCTTCAGAGAACGAACGCCCCATAAGTGATTGGTATCTACCGCTGTAAAAACGCTGTATGGCCGTAAGCGAGAGAACCTGATTGGGTGTGTAACATAGGCGGTTGAGAGTGGCTATACCGTTGCTATTGCTGGTAGCCGTTTCTCCAGAGAAGGCTATTCTTGGCGAAAGGTAACTATATTCGACCCCTATATTCCAAAATCTGTTACCCATAGGAGCATGGCGACGGTACAAGACTGTAGTATCGGGGTTAAGCAGGCGGTTGTAACTATTGTAAACTCCAGAGATACCTATTCTGAGCGGTCCGTTGCAGTAAGCCACATTGCCACCCCATAGCGTCTGTGCAGTATTATTCTTCCGGTTTATCTCGCTTTGTGTACGGTGGTATCCGTTCTTAAGTATAGTGGCTATGGTCAGCGAGTCGGCATTGAGTGTAGCATCTATCTTGCGGTGCGAGGCAAACGCCGTAGCCTCTATGTGTTTAGAAAGGGCTACCGTAGCTGCTGCGCCTTGCAGATAATTGGCCTCTGAGCGCGACGAATGACCGCTTATACTGGTACGTTGCCGTTCCAGGCCATAGAGTTCAGACAGTTTACCAAAACTGTAATTGGTGTTCATTACCAATCCGGCTCCCATGCGAATGCGGTAACGCCCTACTACCAGCGACTTGAGCCGTCCACGGTTCTGCAGTTGCAGATAGAAGCTATAGTGGTCGTACCCCATATTATTGGGGCGGGTAAAGAATGGTTCTCCGGCATCCTGTGCCCCCACAAATCCTACCTTTACGTCTTGTCCACAGTTAAAGGTATAGCGTATCCAGTGGCGGTAGGGATATCCTAAATAGCCATTGTCATCGCCATGGCGATTGTAGCAGGGCAGTTTAAAGTATCCCATGGCTTCGTGCTTACCATATTTCATAATATAGGCCGGTGTTAGGGTGCGCTTGATATCGGGCGGGGCGCCCAAAGTAGCAAAGTACTGCAACAGACGCAATGTAGGTTCATCGGCTATGTCAGCCACCTGCAGTTCGGCCCATGTATGAATTTGTCCTACCTTATCTATATATTCTACCAATCGCATATATTGTGCCTGGGTAATAAAAGGTAGTTGTCGCAGCTGTTCGGGGGTAGAGTTATTCAGATTGATAGGGTTGGCCGCCAGTTCGCACAGTTCGTCATAACGATAGTTGAAATCGTTGTTGTCAATATCTTCTGTAAGCGTATATTTTTCGAGATATTCTTCCCATGGTTGCCGCGTCTGTGAGGCAAGCGGCAAGTTGGCTATAGTAAAGAGGGCGATTATTACCCATCTTAGCAGACTTATATTGATATTGGCAAATTTATTCATCGGGTTGTTGTTGCGGTTTGTATTTATGTATGGCATACTCTACGGAGAGTTTTGCGATAGACCCACAGATAGGCAGGGATAAGAAACAGGTCGGCGGCGAGCCATGCCATAGGGTCGCCAAAGCATACGCCGGTAAAATGGAAGGTGGGTACCAGCCACAGACTTACACCGCTACGCGCTATCATCTCCATTACACCGCTCATCATGCTCAGGTTGCTGAAGCCCATGCCTTGGATACTATATCTGAATATGCAGAGCAGGCCGAGTATCGGATAGAAATAGTTGTTGATACGCATAAACTGGGCTGCCAAACTTACTATTTCGCGCTGTCCTGAATCGACAAAGAGCATCATCAGTTCGTCAGCAAAAGGATAGATAACCACAAAAGTTACAACACAGTATATAGCCATTACTACTATGGCCGAGCGAATACCTCGCGCAATGCGTTCTATCTGCCGTGCGCCCACATTCTGTCCGCAGTAAGTAGCCATGGCCACACCTATATTTTCAAATACACAGGTAAATAGGTATTTAATGCGCATAGAGGCGGTAAAGGCCGCTACATAGGTAGTACCCAAAGCATTGTTGGCACTCTGCAGCATAATGATACCTATACCGGTTATAGAGAATTGCAGTCCCATAGGAATGCCGCTATTTAGCAGATGACCCGTCATATTGTCGTGGTAATGCCATTCTGTACCATGGGGAATAAGCAGCTGCATGTACCTACGTATATATATCCAGCACAGGGTGGCCGCCAAGGCTTGTGACAACATGGTGGCAATTCCGGCACCCTCTACCCCCATGCCCATCCAGAGAATTAGTATTACATCGAGTACTATATTGACCAGCGACGATACAATGAGAAAGAAGAATGGTTGGCGCGAATTGCCCAACGCTCGGATAAAGCCCGATAGCAGGTTGTAGGCAATAGTAAAAGGAATAGTTAAAAACGTGAGCAACAAGAAGGTGTACGCATCGTCAAAAATATCGGCTGGCGTATTGACCACCCGCAAAATTCGAGCACAGAATAACGAGGCTAGAACAGTGAGCACCACGGCTATTACAACGCCTATGCGCAGCGAGTGGGCCACATATGCCCGCATCTTTGAGTAGTTGCGTGCCCCAAACATCTGGGCCACGGGTATAGAGAAGCCTGCACACGAACCGTTACAGAACCCCATTACAAGAAATGTAACCGATGAGCTGGCACCTATGGCGGCAAGAGCCTCTACGCTTACCCATCGGCCTACTATGGCAGCATCGATAACCAGATACATCTGCTGTAGAATATATCCCAGTATAAGGGGCAAGGCAAAGCGTAGTATGCCTTGTGCGGGCGACCCTACGGTCATATCATTGGTATTACCCATAATATATTGTCATCCTTTATAGTCTAATATTCTGCGTATACTGTCCATCTTACTCTGCCTGTCTATCGAGTAGGTGTCGCCATAGGTCTCTACATAGTCGTACAAACGGTAGGCTTTATCGTAGAGCATAAGACTGAGTGGAGCCTGACGGTATGAGGCTTCGGTATAGAGCAGTTCGGCCAGCATGGCCAAGCGACCAATGCGCTCAGTATTGTTCCATTGTTCGCTGGCATAATCCATAATCTCTTCAAAAGAAAGGTTGCGCACAGTATTATAGTCACCTACATACTGGCGGTATAGGTCGGCCATATCGCGGTCGCGCCGCTCATCGGTATGAGGGTGTTCTAAGAAGTTGGCCAGTGCTTTGGCAAATTCTTCTATTATCCGCAGAAAATAATCGCGTTGTATCATGGCAGTGTATTGCTGTTTACAGTTTGTATATATTCCCACAAGCGACGATAGAAGGGGTGTCGCGTAAGCGTGTCGGCGCTACCCAGGATAATAAGTTTCATGCGGGCTCGGGTAATGGCTACATTCATACGTCGCAGGTCGCGCAGAAATCCTATCTGTCCTTTGTCGTTTGAGCGAACAAGCGATACAAGGATAATGTCGCGTTCCTGTCCCTGAAATCCGTCTACTGTGTTGACGCTTATAAGATGGCGGAAAGGTCTTAGCGATTCGCGGCGACGGATAAGTTGGCGCAGATACTGTACCTGGGCACGATAGGGCGAGATTACACCTACATCTATGCGTTCGTCAAGAATGCGACTGCGACCAATCTTGTCAAAATAGGCTTGCAAGGTGTCGAGTG
>CAVHVH010000151.1:3437-5304 GCA_963639385.1 Oscillospiraceae bacterium | reverse complement strand
TTTCTTTATAGGATGGAAATAGCGTATGGCTATACTATTGCTGAATAGTTACCACAAGGAAACAGTGTTAAAAGAACTTAACAAGGGTGATCATTTTTAGTCCTTTCCGGTTTTTCCCCCTCGCTCTCATCTGTTTCAAGGCGGCGGGGAGGCAGGCTATTCTATCCGATTTTCAATTCTTGCGACGTATATTTATGCTCACCAAGATAGGGAGCATTGCCAGCATGTTGGAAAAGACCAGTTTTTGCCGTGACGGATATTGACCAACTTCCCCTTCGCGATTTCCAAACACACATTGAGGAATGCTTACAAATTGAAATCAACATAAGAAACGTTTAGCTATCCGCACTACTTAGCAAGATTGTCTATAAAGAAATTAGCAATCTGACGCATCAAGTGATTACGCGCGTTACCTCCATAGATACTATGATTGCGATTTGTATACCACAACTCTACAAAATCTTTGTCGGCATCTACCAACGCGTCACTATATTCAAAGGTATTCTGTGGATGTACATTATCATCTGCCAATCCATGACAAATCAATAATTTTCCACTAAGTTTTGAAGCCCTTCCTATAGGTGATTCATCATATCCTTGGGGATTTTCTTTGGGCGTACGCATATAACGTTCTGTATATATAGTATCATAATACCGCCAATCGGTAGGAGGCGCTACCGCCACTCCTGCATAAAAAACATTGCTACCAGAGCTCATACTCATAAGGGTATTAAATCCACCGAAGCTCCACCCCCATATACCTATATGCTGCTTATCTATATAATTTTGTGTTCCTAACCATAAGGCTGTTTCCACTTGGTCTTTTGCCTCAAGACCCCCCATCCTCTGATAAATACTTTTTTCGAACTGAGCACCTCTTCCACCAGTGCCCCTTCCATCTACGCAGACAACAATAAAACCCTGCTGTACTAGGAACTGATCAAAGGCCCCTCCATTACCTAATGAACCGGCATTCCATGAATCAACCACTTGTTGGCTTCCAGGCCCACTGTATTGAAACATGATAACCGGATATTTATGTATTGGATCAAAATTAGCAGGCTTAAGCATCCATCCGTCCAACACTACTCCATCTGACGTAGTAAACGAGAACATTTCGCGTTTACTCCATCCATATTCAGCCTGCTTCTCTTTCAAGTCTTTATTATCAACCAGTGTGGATAGAATTTTGCCTTTTTGTGAGCGCAGAGTATATACATAAGGAGTATTATAATTACTCCAAGTATTAATAAAGTACTGAAAATCGCCTGAAAACACAGCTTTATTCCATCCACTTTGTTCGGTAAGCCGTTCTGTTTTTCCATTTTTATGAGTGACAAGAACTTGACGATCATGCGGATTTAAAACTGCTGCCTGATAGAAAACATCTCCATTTTCTTCGTTATAGGCATATATTTCTGTAATATCATAGTTGCCATCACCTATTTTTCTTATATATTCGCCATTCTTATTATAAATATATAGTTGCATGAAACCATTACGGTCGCTTGGTAACAAGATTGTGTTTTTCCCGATAATGATATCTGCCATGGCCTTTTCTTGTATATAACAATCGGTTTTTTCCTTAATGAGCAATTTAGCGATGGTACTCCTAGGGTTAACTGCATACAAATTCAACTCGTCTTGATGCCGATTCATAGTATATACTATAATCCGCTGGGCATCATCAGTTGACTTTATTCGTGGAATATATCCATCCTCTACACATGGAACTTCTAGCCTCTTTGTTTGTTTGCTTTTAATATCAAAGCTCCACACACTTACCTTGGAATTGTCTTCTCCTGCCTTGGGATACTTATAAGTATAAATTCCGGGATAACGACAATATTCATCGTGAATCGGATGA
>CAVHVH010000151.1:0-3427 GCA_963639385.1 Oscillospiraceae bacterium | reverse complement strand
TACTTTCATCGTATTTAATCCAACAAAGCATTGTTCCATCGCCATTAAAACAGAAAGAACGGTCGTTTCCAAACTCTTCTTCGTTTACCCAATCGGGAATTCCATTAATAATACAATTTGCTTTTCCATCTTTGGTGACTTGGCTTTCAGCATTATCATATAGAAGTTTTACAAGGAAAAGATTGTTATCGCGTACAAAAGCTATTTGATTTCCATCTGGCGACCACAAAGGAGCCTGTTGTTTACCCCCATCAGAAAGACATTCTAGCTTGGTCGATTTTATTGTATAGATATAATAGTCGGCCCTGCATGACCGTCGATACACTTTCTCTGTATTCGTGCGTATAAGTATTTTATCACCTAAGGGAGACAAGTCATATCCATCTATCTTAGTTATTTTTGCCCCAATAGTTTTGTTAACATCAAACAAGATTTTCGTCTGTTCTCCTGTTTTAAATGAATTACAGAGTATCTGCTTACCATCATCACTTATGTGAGCATATTGATCAGTACCGGCAATAGGATTTATTCCTTGAATAGTATTGGCGGAGAACTCTCCTAATGCAATTGTCTTTATATCCATTTTTTTTGATGCCGGAACTTCTACAACCAGCATTAGAGTTACAAGTGAAAATAACAACTTTCTCATATCCATTTATATATATACAAGTTATGTGCAAAATTACAAAAACTTCATCAGTATCAGTCCTCAAATAATGTTTTTTTGTAACTTTGCAACATATGCAGCAACATTATAATGATTTTGGTGTATGGCTTCGCCAACTTTTCCCGTTTCGAATCCAGAAGATATCTGTTGATGCTGGCTTTTCGTGTCCCAATCGAGACGGAAGGATTTCCCGAAACGGATGCACATTTTGTGACAATCGCACTTTCAACCCGCCCTATTGCAACAGCAACAAAAGTATAGGTGAGCAACTAAAAGAAGGAAAATCTTTTTTTGCTCGAAAATATCCAAACATGAAATATCTGGCTTATTTCCAAGCTTATTCCAATACATACGCTCCCGTACACATACTTAGACAATTATACGAAGAAGCACTTGCTGAAAACGACATCATTGGAATTGTTATAGGAACCCGGCCCGATTGTTTTTCTACAGAAATCATAGATTACTTAGAAGAACTCAACAAAAAGACTTTTTTGATAGTAGAATTAGGTATAGAAAGTACCAACAACGACACCCTACAAAAAGTCAATCGCGGGCATACTTTTGACGATAGTCTAAATGCGGTCAAGGCTCTTCACAATTGCGGAATTCTTGTTTGCGCACATATCATACTTGGTCTACCAGGTGAAGGGGAAACTGAAATCTTACACCAGGCCAAACAGATTGCAACATTGCCAATAAATATCCTCAAGTTGCACCAATTGCAAATTATCAAGGGGACAGCGATGTCTCGGCAATACACAGAATCTCCGTTCCACTTGTTTACTGTCAATGAATATATAAGACTATTGGGAAAATACTTGCCCCTACTACGTAAAGACATTATACTTGAACGATTCTTAAGCCAATCGCCCGCAGATATGCTGATAGCACCAAGATGGCAATTAAAAAATCATGAATTTGTACATTTGTTAAATACTTACCTTGAGAAAAACCATATTTTTCAAGGTAGCAATGTACTATAATCATCGTCTTCTATAAGTTGCTCTACCGTTCTTTCTTTATGCTTGCGCATGTAGTTATCAACCATCAACACATACTTAGATTTGAATATTTTGTTTTCTATTGCTTTGTTGGTAATCCACATAATCTTAGCCATATGTAGGTCGCGCTCTAATTGTGACCGTTTGTCTATATCTGCCAACGGGAAAAAACTAAGTAAATAGAAAACCATACCATCGGGAACTATATACGCTCGCGTCATACTAGAACGTTGCTGGTATGAATAATATTTCTTATACAAAGGATAATTTACACCTAAATATTTGTCCAAACAGATACCTATGCTTTTATTACCTATAATTACACTTTGCTCCAATGCACCTATTTGTGCATAAACCTGAGGAACTGGAATTTTAGGCAACCACTTATGCAACCGAGAGAAACTTTTGGTAAAGTCTTTGTTCAAGTCTTCCATATCAGCAAATTCAGCCTCTGTGTCTGAGATGAGGACTTGTAGGATTGAGTCTTGATAAAATCTTAGATATTTAGTACTTATATCTGGTTCTATTATCTCCCCGATTTGTAATACCTTTTCTATCAAAGTACGTGTTTCTATCGGATATTCAGTATTCATTTCCTGCAGAGCTGAATAATCACCCGTTGTAAGATAACGGCTTTGCAATCTGTCATACCTTGCAATTTGGATATTTTCCTTTTGTGCATCATTGTCAAAAGGTTTAATCTTCGGTTCACACGAAACGAAGGACAATATAAATAGCACTATGATAACAAGGTTTTTCACACAATAATCTACACTATTCAACTGCAAAAATAGCAAAAAACAATTAAAAGTAAAACAAAAAGTGTAAAAAAGTACAAAAAATCGCCCAATATAAAGCCCTTAAAGCCCTCAACTAGTGAAAACAATTTTCGCTATTAGAGACAATCTATTAAAATATCACATTTGTATGACATTCGTCACCAAAAGTACGTCACCATCCAACACGAAATGTATATCGTAATTACCATATGCCATACCATATTCTTTTTGCCGGCTTTTATGATAATGCGGACGTGGATCTAATTCCAACACTTTATACAATGTTTGTAACTGAGTGGAGGTAAACATACTATGAAATCTGTTGGGTATATCAACCTTCAAGCGTTGAATAATATGTTTGTCTACAAATCCTCCTTTTGCCTCTGGGTGACTATCGGCATAGGATATATATGGTTTAATGTCATATATAGGGGTTCCTTCCATCAAATCAGCCCCCGCAACAGTTATAATCGGACCATGAGGTGCATTTATATCTATATGCTTTATTCTTACAGATGAAAGTCCTAAAAGATTAGGGCGATATGGCGACCGGGTGGCAAAAACGCCCATTTTCTCATTACCACCTAACAAAGGGGGGCGCACCAAAAGTGATGTAGGAACATGCCGATTGGCTGAGAAACCCCATATAATCCAAATATAGTCAAAGTCCTCAATTCCTCGCAATGCATCGGGAACACGATAGCGAGGAACAAATTCTATAACTCCTTCTATTTCATCCACCAACCCACTTTGTTTCGGTATACCAAATTTTGAATTGAATGGAGAGTGAAAATATGCGATAGGTTCTATATCCATGGCATCAAAACTATATAATTATCCCTCTCTCAACTTATTTCTTGAAAGAGGGATATCTTTTTTTTACCGACTTAATTACATTGCATAAATATTGAAGCCTCCATCAACTACGGCCACAGTTCCTGTAACAAACTTACTAGCATCACTCATCAAATAGTGTA